>CAYSHR010000058.1:0-11675 GCA_964430795.1 uncultured bacterium | reverse complement strand
CAGCCCGGCTTAATGCTGTATCGCGGGCTTTGGTGCGGCTTTTTACTTTTGGGGGTTTAAAAACGGCGACCGGGTCGCTGTACTGATGGAGAACTCCATTGAGATGGTGGAGCTATATATCGCCGCCGCCCAAACCGGCCTTGTTGTGTTGCCCATAAATTTTATGCTTGTGGGAAACGAGATCGAATACATTCTGAATCATTCCGAGGCAAAGGCGATACTCACCGAAAAGGAGTTTATTCCCACCATCGATTCCATTAAAGATAATCTTGGTTCCATCCTTGACAAAGGATTTATCGTCAGAAGCGACTCGCCCTGTGATGGTTATATGAGTTATGACAAGATTATCGACAACAGCCTTCCAAGGGTGGATGTCCTAATTGATGGAAAAGATCCATGGATAATGCTCTATACATCAGGCACCACCGGCACTCCAAAAGGAGTAATTCGCTCCCACGATTCATACACATCCTTCTATCTGATAAACGCCGCGGAATTCTATTTCAATGAGACGGACATTGTAATGAATGTTATGCCCTTGTGTCACGTAAACTCCACATTTTATACACTGAATGTGCTTTATGTAGGGGGCGCCGCCTATATCCACCCAGCCAGAAATTTCCGGGCTGACAAGCTTCTGGAAATTGTGGACAAGGAGAAAATAACTTTTATCTCCCTGATTCCAACCCACTACCAACTGATACTTGAGGTTCCTGAAAAAATAAAACAGAAATACGATTTCAGGTGTCTTCAAAAGCTGCTTTGCTCGTCCGCTCCGGCCCGCAAGGAAACCAAGCTGGATATCATGGGGCTTTTCCCCAACGTTAAGCTTTATGAGGCTTACGGCTCTACAGAAGCCGGGCTTGTAACGGTTCTGCGCCCCCATGAACAACTTAAGAAGCTCGGTTCAATCGGGAGAGAAGCTATAGGAACAGATAGAATCAAGCTCCTTGATCCCGAGGGAAATCCTGTCAAGCAGGGGCAGGTTGGTGAGATATTTTCCAAGGGTCCCATGCTTTTTGACCAGTACTACAAAATGGAGGAAAAAACCGCCGGCTCATTTAGAGGCGAGTGGTTTTCCGCTTCGGATATGGGCAAACAGGATAAGGATGGCTACTTCTATATTGTTGACCGTAAGGACAATATGATTATCACAGGTGGCGAGAAAGCCTTTCCAAGAGAGATCGAGTCGGTAATTCTGAATCACGAGGGAGTTTTCGATGCCGCGGTTATTGGCACCTCGGATATAAAATGGGGGGAAGTAGTAACGGCCATCATAGTCAAAAAAGTCAATTCGGATATTACCGAGAAGGAAATCATCGAGTATTGCAATGGAAAAATGGGCAAGTTTAAACGACCGAAAAAAGTCATATTTATCGGTAAAGAGGAAATGCCCAGGACGATGACCGGAAAGATTTTGCATAGAGAACTAAGAAAACGTTTTGGGAACCCTCACCCCCAAGCCCTCTCCCAGAAGTAGAGGGGAGCAAATGACGAATTACAAAAAGTATGGGTGGCGTGGGTCGGCCCTAGCCTGCCCACGAATGATGAATTGAACGTAGGGGCGATTCGCGAATCGCCCTTGTAGCGAGAAAGGACGATTATCATGGAACTGGTTTCATGGCAGATGCTTGCAAAAGAAGAGCCGATAAAGAGAATCGAGGGACTTGTCGCAGAGCCCAAAGAAGACGAGGTAGTGGTCAAGGTGGCGGGCTGTGGCGTTTGTCACACGGACCTTGGATTCTATTATGACGGAGTCAGGACCAAGTCGCCCCTGCCCCTTACTCTTGGTCACGAGATCAGCGGTATGGTTGTGGCTACAGGCGCGAAAGCAAAAAGCTGGGAAGGAAAAGGGGTAATCATTCCCGCTGTAATGCCCTGTGGAACTTGCGACCTTTGTCAAAGAGGGCTTGGAAACATTTGTCGTGCCCAAAAAATGCCGGGTAATGATATTCAGGGCGGTTTCGCCAGTCATATAGTTGTGCCGGCGGATAATTTATGCCCTGTGGATATGAGCCTGCTGAAAAAATCAGGGGTTACCCTGGAGGAGATTTCAGTTATCGCGGACGCGGTGACAACTCCCTATCAGGCTATCGCCGACTCGGGACTTACCGCTGATGACACAGCCATTTTTGTGGGCATTGGCGGAATCGGCGGATTCGGCGCTCAGATAGCCAAGGCTCATGGCGCCGCGACTGTGGCTGTGGATATCGACCAGGCAAGGCTGGACGCACTGGCGCCATATGTTGATCTTGTTCTTAATGTAAAAGATTATCCCAAAAGAGAGTTGCGAAAAGCTGTGTCGGGTTTTGTAAAAAAACAAGGCCGGCGCCCTACTGAATGGAAAATCTTCGAGACCTCGGGAACCGCGGCGGGGCAAAGCACGGCTTTCGGGCTTTTGACTTTCGGCGCCTCTTTGGCAATCGTCGGTTTTACCATGGAAGCGCCGGCGGTGAGGCTTTCCAACCTTATGGCTTTTCACGCCACAGCCAGGGGAAACTGGGGATGTATTCCCAAGTATTATCCTCCGGTGCTTGATCTGGTTGCCTCAGGCAAAGTCAGGATTGGACCCTTTGTCAAGACCTTCCCCTTGGATGAAATAAACGAGGTCTTTGAGATGGTGCATAACAAAAAAATCGCCATGCGCCCAATTCTTGTACCGTAAAAAATAAAAAAACGTGCTTTTTTTAATATGACTTTTTAGGAAATCAAGAAGGAGAAATCGATGACGGAATTTAAGAATCATGACCTGGTGGAAGATGTTTCGGCCAGCGGCGTACTTTTTGAAAAAAAGCCGGTAAAGGATTTTAAGGGCAATGAAGTAGACGGTCTATATACCGCGTGGATCACATTGAACAATCCCAAGCAGTTTAATTCATACACCACATCCATGGTAAAAGAGGTGATTCTGAATTTCCGACGCGCGTCCAATAGCAGGGATGTTGTAGCCGCCGTATTTACAGGCTCAGGCAATAAGGCATTCTGCACCGGTGGAAACACAAAGGAATACGCGGAATATTACGCCGGAAATCCCGAGGAATACAGGCAATACATGAGGCTTTTTAATGATATGGTTTCCGCCATTCTCATGTGCGACAAACCTGTTATCTGCCGGGTAAACGGAATGCGTATAGCCGGCGGGCAGGAGATCGGAATGGCCTGCGACTTTACCATTGCCTCGGATATGGCCAATTTCGGCCAAGCCGGACCAAGGCACGGCTCGGTGGCTGACGGCGGTTCAACCGACTTCCTTCCTCTTTTTGTCGGAGTCGAGCAGGGCATGTATTCCTGCACTCTTTGCGAACCCTGGTCATCGTACAAAGCCGAGCGCCTGGGCCTTATCACAAAGGCTGTGCCGACTTTAAAAATGGAGGGTGAATTTATCCCAAACCCCATGGTGATTACCGAAAACTGGTTAGATAAAGGGCAGATTGTATACGGCGAATTCAAAACCGGCCAAGAAGCTAAAAATGGCAAGGCCCTTTATAAATCGGGCGAAGTTGACCTCGCGCCTCTTGACAATATGGTGGATTCTTTCTGCGCCAAGCTCCTGCATACCTTCCCCGGTTGCGTCACCAAGTCAGTTGAGTCGGTGCGAAAGCACAAACTGGCACATTGGGACAAAAACAAAGAGACAAACCGCGCCTGGCTTGCCCTTAATATGATGACCGAAGGCAAAGCCGGCTTTAACGCCTTTAACAAGGGCAACAAAGAGGTTGGCCGGGAAGTCAACTTCACCAAACTTCGCGGGCTTCTGGCAGAAGGAGAGCTCTGGTCTGATGACTTGATGGAAAAAGTGATGCCCTGGAATGACTGATTAAAATCCCATAGAAAACGTGGGCAAGGTTATTGGCGGGGTCCGGGGCGGCGCCCAACTTGAACAACTTGGAGGATTCATGGATAACGTCGAATTCAAGAAGATCAAATTTGAATATTCGCACCAGGATCAGGCTCTGAAAATCACTCTTGCCACGCCGCCGGGGAATGTCCTTGACGGGCGGATGATGGGCGAAATCGTCGCCTGCCTGGAATCCTCAAAAAGCAAGCCCGAATTAAAAATGGTGGTTTTTCAAGGGGAGGGAAAGCATTTCTGTTTTGGCGCCGGCGTGGAGGAACATCAAAAGGAGCAGGCGCCTCTTATGATAAAAAGCTTTCACGTTATGTTTAAAACAATTCTCTCTATGGGAACCCCAACCGCCGCCATAGTCAAAGGGCAATGCCTTGGCGGTGGAATGGAACTGGCGTCTTTCTGCAATTTCATTTTCGCTGAACCAGGAGCTAAATTCGGCCAGCCGGAAATCGTTCTTGGTGTATTTCCACCTGTAGCCGCGGCTATTCTGCCGGGGATTATCGGGCAGAGTCGCGCTGATGACATTATCCTTACAGGGCGTTCCATTGATAGCGAAACCGCCGCGAGTTGGGGTCTGGTCCATACTGTTGCCCCAAATTGCGAGGAGGCTTTTGACCAATTTTTGGCAAAGTGGATTCTTCCAAAAAGCGCCGAGTCTTTGCGGTTCGCCAATAGAGCGTCCCGGATGCCCTGGGTCGAAAACCTTGGAGAGGCTCTGGATCGGATGGAAAGCTTTTACGTTAACGACCTTATGAATACTCATGACGCTAATGAAGGCATCGAGTCTTTTATCGCGAAACGAGGGCCGGAATGGAAAAACAGATGAACAGCAATAGAGCGGTGATTATTGACGCGGTGCGAACTCCTATTGGCAGATACGCCGGCGCGCTCAAGAATGTCCGCCCTGATGATTTGGCTACTTTGATGATTCGCTCTCTTTTGGATCGCAACCTCAATGTTAACCCCGAATCAATTGAGGATGTTTTTCTCGGTTGCGCCAACCAGTCCGGAGAGGATAACAGAAATATCGCTCGAATGGCGGTTCTACTTTCGGGCTTGCCTCATAGTGTCGCCGGTCTTACTTTTAACCGGCTCTGCGCGTCGGCTCTTGACGCTGTGAATCATGCCGCCTTGAATGTTATCTGCGGAAACGGCGACGTATATATTGCCGGTGGAGTTGAGTCCATGAGCAGGGCGCCCCAGGTTATGGCAAAACCCACATTCCCCTTTCCCCGTGGCAATGTCGAGGTTTTTGACACCACCATCGGTTGGAGATTCACAAACCCGAAGATGAAAGACTTTCACGAACCAATTGGCATGGGCATAACCGCTGAAAACGTAGCTTCGAAATATCAGGTCCCAAGAGAAAAACAGGATCAGTTTGCCTTTTTGTCCCAACAAAAATGGAAATCAGCCAAAGAAGCCGGCTTGTGGGATAAGGAAATAATTTCGGTGGAAATTCCACAAAGAAAAGGCGATCCGGTTTTTGTTAATGCGGATGAGCACCCTCGCCCTGACACTTCTTTAGAAAAACTGGCAAAGCTCAGACCCGCGTTTATAAAAGAGGGTTCTGTAACAGCCGGAAATTCATCAGGGATAAATGACGGCGCGGCGGCGCTTATTGTCATGAATGAGAAAAAAGCTAAAGAGCTGGGGATAAAACCCATGGCCCGTTTTATAAGCAGCGCCGCGTGCGGGGTAGACCCTGACTACATGGGGGTCGGCCCTATTCCCGCCACAAAAAAAGCTCTTGCCAGAGCCGGTTTATCCATGAATGATATTGGCCTGATTGAACTAAATGAGGCTTTTGCCTCCCAGGCTCTTGTTTGCATGGACGAGCTTGGCATCGATCCTGAGATTTGTAATGTTAACGGCGGCGCCATCGCGATTGGACATCCACTTGGTTGCACCGGCGCTAGAATATTGACAACTCTTGTGCATGAAATGTCGCGACGCCCTGCTGTTAAATACGGCCTTGCGGCTTTGTGTGTAGGTGTTGGGCAGGGGGTGGCGACCATCGTGGAAAATATGGCGGAATAATTTATTATTAGTGTGATGCTAACAAAGATATGGAGGTAGCGAGAAATGATTTTTGAAAAGACGTACATACCCTATGGCGGTTACTGGTCAAGCCCTTATTCGAAATGGCAGGGCAGTTTCGCAAATCTTCACGCCATCAAGTTGGCGTCTGAGACTGCAAGGAAATTTTTTGACAAGAGAAATGTTGACCCTGCTTCATTTGACAATATTTATTTTGGCCAGACCATCCCCCAGCCGATGTGCTTTTATGGCGGGCCGTGGATCGCGGCCATAATGGGATTGGAAAAAGCTACCGGCCCTATTGTCAGCCAGGCTTGTATTACAGGGGCGGTATGCGTAAAAATGGCGGCCCAGGATATTGACGACGAAATCGCCGGGGCGAGCCTGGTTGTCACCACTGATCGCTGTTCCAACGGACCCCATCTCTATTATCCATCCCAAATCGCTCCCGGCGCCACTGGAAAAAGCGAGGACTGGGTTCTTGATAATTTCGGTTTTGATCCCTGGGCGAAAAACTCCATGATTCAAACAGCGGAAAATGTGGCCGCGGAGAATGGCATCGGAAGGGAAATTCAGGATCAGACCGCTGCCAGGCGTTATGACCAATACCTCATGGCTCTTGAGAACGACAACGAGTTTCAGCGTCGTTACATGATTCCCGTCGAAATAAAAATGGGAAGGAAATCAAAAACAATCGAAACCGACGAAGGGGTTTTTCCCACAACTCTGGATGGTCTGAAAACCTTGAAACCGGTGTTGCCGAATGGCACAGTTAGTTTCGGATCCCAAACCCATCCCGCTGATGGAAACTCGGGAATGATCGTAACAACAAAAGAGAAAGCCGCGGCTTATTCGGCTGATCCAAAGGTGGAGATTCAATTTATCAGCTTCGGAACTTTTCGCGCGAAAAAGGGATTTATGGCCGCCGCTGTAGTGCCCGCGGCCATGAGCGCTCTTGAAAACGCGGGCCTGAAGATATCGGATTTGGCTGCTGTAAAGACCCACAATCCCTTTGCTGTAAATGACGTTTTCTTCGCCAACGAGACCGGTTTCAAACTCGAAGAGATGAACAACTATGGATCTTCAATGATATGGGGGCATCCCCAGGGTCCCACTGCCCTTAGAACCATAATCGAACTCATCGAGGAACTTCACATCAAGGGTGGCGGCTACGGCCTCTTTGCCGGGTGCGCAGCCGGCGATACAGCCGCCGGATGCGTTGTAAAAGTCTCCGATTAGGCAGCCCGCGCCACTGCCTGTAGGGGCGATTCGCGAATCGCCCTTTAGCTAAGTTTGGCTCGGTACTCCAACCTCCGGCTCATAGCTCCTGGGGATCAGTGGCACAGCGAAATCCATCATCAGAAAAAATATCTGTTCTGTTATGATGATGGACTCCCGCCCTATGAAGGGCGTACTCCTGAAAAAGCCAGCAGCCTGGACTCTCCGGATCTTCTGCTTGTTGATTCAGTTGAGTATTAAAGATATTTGTGGATCCGCCTGCGATCATCACTTGTTCCTGGCCGTAACATTCTTCGTCCCAATAATTCGAAACCCATTCAGCGACGCTGCCCACCATATCGCATACCCTATAGCAGAATCCACCAGGGCAGAGCTTATAGCAACACAGGCCGGTAGGATATTTTCCAAATTCCATCTGATTCGTCCCACAGGTGTTTGCCCAGTCCCAAGTATCACCCCAGGGCCATAACCGGGCGAAAGGTCCTGAAAAAGCCATTTGCCACTGGGCTAAAGTTAAAAGCCGTTTACCGGCTTTTTCACATGCCGCGGCTGCATCCGTATGGCTGATGCCGGACCATGGCATTACGCCTTTTACACTTTTGGCTTCCGGGACTTCCCCTTCCCCGATCCACGAACCCTGATCTCCAAGATCGGCATCGGGTTGAGAAGCCTCGTATTTGTCAACGCAAAAGGTATCAATTTTAACACTCTTCGAATCGGCGCCGCCCCATCTTTCGCCTTCATAAAGAACAGTAACTTTCCCGCCGGGCACTTTTGTCATTCCCGCGGGGCATGACCCGGTCAAATCATAATCATGACTTTCAAAATCATCGTCATCCGCGACATCGTCGTCATCCGTGGTGTCATCTGGAATGTTCGAAGAGGCGTCATCGTCATTATTTAAGTCGGCGTATTGTTCGTCACTCTCATCATTTCCGGTACAGCAAAACCATGTTAAGAGGAAAAGTATAAATATAGCGCCAATAAAGATTCTCATTTGCGGACGTCCTTAAAAAATGATGCCGCTTATTTCTCCTTTTTCATCTTCAGTCTATCACAAATGAGCCCTTTTTCTGAGCAACAATAAAATTCCATCTTTTTTGAAAAACCTGAGAACCAAATTGAAGTTTTCAGTGTCAAAAGATTGAAAAATCCGATACCGGAATCTTTTTCTGGATTTGTTCAATTAAATGGATACACTATAGAATAAACAGGAGCTTTTAATGATAAGAATGTTAGTCAAAATTCTCTTATTGATTTTGCCGCCGGCTTTTTTGGTTGGATGCGCGACCATTTATATGCCTGAAGTTCCCAAATCCCAATCAAACCAGGTATATTCCTCTCTTACCGAGGATCAGAAGGTCGCCTATAGAATGCAGCTCTATTATTATTATGTCGCCGGGCATTACGCATTGGAAAAACGTGACCTGAAGAGCACCATAGAACATTTTCGAAGAGCTTCTGTAATGGACGATGATTCTGTGGAGCTTCTGCTTTTTTCCGCGAGATTCAAACAGAGCATTGGTAATTTTCATGACGCTTTGGTTGATGGAGAGAAAGCATATGCCCTGGACCCTGAAAACCTGGAGGCCATCCTTCTTCTAGGAGGATTGTATCTTTCTCAGAGACAGGCGGAAAAGGCGATAAAACTTTATAATTATGCTATCTCCATTCACCCGGAATCTGAGGAATTATATCTTTTTCTGTCCGGAACTTATCTTGAGACAAAGGAGGAGAAAAAGGCAAAAAGAACACTTTCAAAGCTTCTTCGAAAACACCCGAATTCAGTATTGGGCAACTATGAGCTGGGAAGAATTTCTCTGGTTAACCAAAAATATGAAAAAGCCCGGGAATATATGGATAAAGTTATAACTCTCAACCCGGAATTTACTAAAGCCCATTTCGCCATGGGCTTTATCCATGAGAAGGCGGGCCGGAAGACCGAAGCCATAAAATACTACCGAAGAGTTCTGGAGCTTACTCCTGAAGACAATGAATTGCGTTCCCATGTTGTGACTTTGCTTCTATCTTTAAACGATAAAGAAGGCGCCATGGCGGAGAATGAGAAGCTCCGTTTTTTCCGCCATAACGTAACGGAAATCCATTACAACAAAGCTTTGATTCTCTATAAAAGCAAACAATACGCCCAAGCTCTGGAAGAGTTGAAAATAGTTCTGGGCAAAGACCCGAATAATGGGTACGCCAGGTATTTCCTTGCCAAGTGCCATATCAGGCTAAGGGAATACAAACAAGCCATTGATGAGCTTCATAAAATTACTACCGATTCAAAGGTCTTTCTGCCGGCCACAGAAACTTTAATAATGCTCTATAAAAGAATTGGCGACTATGACAAGGCCCTTGAAATTATAGACTGGGCTTTAAGAATTTACAAAAATGATCCGGGGTTATACCGGGCTCAAAGCCTTACTTACTCAACCTTGGGCAAACACGAAAAAGCCGTCGCTTCTATGGAAAAGGCTATTAAGTTGGCGCCGGAAAACAAGAATCTTCTTTATGCTCTTGCCAATGTATATGAAAGGGCCGGCGACTATAGAAAGGGCATAAAGCTTATGGAGAAGTTACTTGAGGAAAATCCTGACGATGTTGATGCGCTGAATTATATAGGATACACCCTTACTGACTATGATATCGATCTTGAAAGAGCCCTCAAAATGGTAGAGAAAGCAGCCGGCCTGCGCCCTGATGATGGATTTATCGCCGATAGTGTTGGCTGGGCTCTGTTTAAGTTAAATCGGTTGGAAGAGGCGATAAAGGAGCTTGAAAGGGCAGTGGAGATAGTGCCGGATGAGCCGGTAATCCTCGAACATCTTGGTGACGCTTATCTAAAAGCCGGTAGAAAAAACGACGCCCTTAAAGCCTACATCCAGGCAAGAGAATCACACCCGGACCCAAAGCCGGCTGACAGGTTGAAAAAGAAAATTAAAGACCTGGGCGGTTGATCATGAGAAAGATTTCCTTCTTTTTAATCGCCCTTTGGGTCCTTTTGGTTTCCGGATGCGAAAAAACCGTACCTGTTCCAATCTCCGATGACAGTCTGGCGTCAAAAATTGAAAAGATGGCACAAGATGATTTTAAGGCTCTACCCACCCTTTCAATTTCCGGCAGAATAAAAATCAGCGCTAAAAGCGCCAGAGGTTCCGCAAGTATGGTAATGGTTTATAATCCGGAAAAGGGACTAAGGCTGGACGTGGTGGACCCTATCTTTCGTCCTCTTTTGTCCATGCTTATCAAAAAAGAGACCCTCTGGTCCCATGATTATAAATCGGGCAAAACTCATTTTGGTCCTATAAAAAACGCTCTTAAATCCATTACGGGCTTTTCCATGAAGGGCGCGCCGATAATACCTATAATATTCGGAAAAATTCCCACAGATAATGTTACCGCCGTCAAAAGAAAAAATAATGACAATGATCCGGGGAAGAGGAGTAATGTTGCCTTTGATCTTTATAACAATGAGGGTAAAACCCGCTACAGTGTGGGAGTAAATTCTGAAACGGGAAGAGTGGGATGGATAATAATTTTGGATCCTGTCGCGGGAAAACCCCTTGTGTTGGCTGAGTTTTCAGAAAACTATAAAGAGATGATTCCCGCCAAGGTCAGAATTTCCAATTTGGAAACAGGGGATTTTGTGCTAATACGTAATACAGATGTTGTTTCAGGAGTACAAATAGATGATGAATTGTTTGACCCGGATCATTTGGGTGATTTGGGATAACAACTTTGGTTTTATAGACAGAGCTTAAAAGGTCGAAGAAAATGAAGAAAAAAGAATTACTGGGGCAGTTATTAGTGGAAAAAGGTCTGATTTCTCCATCCCAGCTTACAGAAGGGCTAAATGATCAGAAAAGCTGGGGGGGGAAAATAGGGCTGGTTCTTGTGAGAATGGGGGCAATCTCAAGCTCCCAACTTCTCGATGTTCTTTCAGAACAATTTGGCGTGGCAAAAATTGATTTTAGCCGAAGTCCCATTACTCTTGAAGCCCTGGAGATGGTTCCAAAGACCGTATGTGAGAAATATGGCCTTGTTCCGGTGGCGAAAAAGGACCTTGGATCTCAAAAACGACTTCTTGTGGCTATGGCCAACCCCATGAATTATGACGCAATTCGGGAGGTTGAATTTTCCGGTCAATGCATTGTCAGCACTGTTCTGGCTATCGAGGATGATATTCGCCGCGCTATTGATTATTGTTACAGCGACCAGGGGCTTCGGGAATGCTTGAGTGGAATCCCATCAGTATCGGGAATCGAACTCGATTCAGTGAACCTTGAAGATTCTGAGGACGCGGTCATCTTTACCCAGGAAGGCAAAGAAGTTTATATGGTTGATGATTTCAGGGGAACCGGCCTGGCTCTTAAGGTTCTTATCGATTTGCTCGCGGAAAAAGGCATTATAGATATTATTGAATTCCAGGACAAGTTAAAGAAGACCAAGGATGAAAAATGATGATTTCTATCCTGTCAGTTAATGACCTTACAGTAAATTTTTCAGTTGGGTCTAAAATCGAAATAGAGGTGGATGGCGTCTT
>CAYSHR010000057.1:7465-11812 GCA_964430795.1 uncultured bacterium | reverse complement strand
ATGAAAATGTCTCCACAAGATATTTTGTCCTTGAAAAATGGCTCAAGAGTAAAAGGGCACGTTTTAAGTCATGCCCAGGACTTTTCAGGCTCATTGAAAATAAAATGTGCCTTTGTCTGTTTCATGGTATCCTTTTAAAGATGGATCACGAGTCTGAATCGGCGCTTATTCCTGGGAAAAAGGGTGTTCTTTTACGCTGTTTTCGGGTGGGGTTTTCTTCTTTGTTTTGATGCTTTTCGCCTCGGTTTTTTTCGTGGTTTTACAAGAAGATCGACTTTCTTCCCTCTTGCGGCCTTAATAAACATCTTTGGAGTTGCCCTGCCTTGTCCCGCCCCTTCTATCTGGTACAACCGCAATCCGGGACCAAAGTAGTTTTTGTTGACGAGAGATTTTGGCAAAGCACCCTTGCCAAGAGCCTGAAAAAGTAGATGCTGGGCAAAAAGCATGTGGCAAACCGACTCTGAGTATCCTCTTGAAAAGCCCGTTTCTCTCAATAGCGGTTTTAATGTATCCCTTATCCGCCTGTTATACATACTGATGGCTTTTTTTCCTGGGGGAAGGTTCTTTTTCAGATCACACCCGATAACCAGAGGTGAAATAAAGGCGGCCAGCAATTCGCTGTCGCTTATTTCCTTGCCCGAAAGAATAATTTTATCGATGCCGCCCATATTGGAAATAAGGGCTTGACGAACTTTTTCACCTCTTGGGCCATTAAGATGCTCTTGATAGGGTGGGAACATGGAGTTGATCATCCCGGTCTCAAGAGCCAGGGAAAAGCTCTTTCCTGCCCACCCTCCTCGAAGCTCTCTCATAAATTCCTCACGGACCCTTGGCGCTGAGCACTCTTTAATCATATTGTGATTCTTTTTGATAACTGAGTAGACAGCGGGGTCTATGTCAAATCCGGTTCTGGCTGTGTGCCGCAAGACTCTGATCATTCTTACCGGGTCCTCAAAAAGCCGCTCCTTGGCGTCGCCGATTACATTGATGACTCTATTTTCAATGTCGGAAAGACCGCCCACATAATCGATAATAGTGTAATCATCGATATTGTAATAGAGGCCGTTTATTGTCAGGTCTCTGCGATGGGCGTCTTCAATGGGCTCGCCATATGTATTCTCGCTGCGGTTCACAAGTGAGTTTTTATCCTTAGGGGAAAACTCGCTTTTTTTGCGAAAAGTTGAAACCTCGATTATCTGGCGTCCTCTAAAAAAAATATGTGCCAGCTTGAATCTTCTTCCGATGATTCTCGAGCTGCCAAAAAGCTTCCTGACCTGGTTGGGACGCGCGTCGGTGACAACGTCAAAATCTTTAGGTTTTTTGCCTATCAGCAAATCCCTGACGCTCCCTCCGACAAGATAAGCTACATAACCGTGATTATGGAGACGGTATAAAACTTTAAGAGCGTTTGGCGCGATATTTCGCCTGCTTATACAATGCTCCTCGCGCCCGATTATCATTGGTCCGACTTTGATGCCATTACTCATGGCGCCTTTGATCTTTCTGTAAACCGTGGAGAACTCTTTTAACAATTTTTCCCTTACCCCAAACTCAAAGAATAAAAATATCCGGCAAATTTAAAACCATCCTAATTTATAAAATCTCACAGATTTATACTTTTTAAAAGAGGGGATTTTATGATTAATGCTTTTGAACCTAACTACAAGCTGATTTTATCAGCCAGGATTTCCGCGATATCCTTCAGATCGACAATGTCAAAAAGGTCTATCTCCCGCTCTTTTTCCAGGTCGCCCATTTTATCTTTATATATATTCCAGATCGGGTCGCCCTTTCTGACTTTCTTCAGTTTGATCCCCTCGTCAAACATGGTAATACAATATGGGCAGGCTGTAAGAAAAGTGGAGGCGCCTGTTTTTGCCAGTTGGGTTATTCTGGTCAAATTGATTTTATCCTCGACAGACTCGACTTCTTCCTCAAGCCAGAGCCGCCCGCCGCCTCCGCCACAGCAAAAAGCGTCTCTTTTGCTTTGAGACGCTTCCACAAGGCCGGCCCCCGCTGCTTTTGCCGTTTGCCTGGGAGGATCATAAATATCGTTGTATCTTCCAAGAAGGCACGAGTCGTGAAAAACAGCGTCGAATTTTATCCCATCCAAAAGATGAATTTTGCCTTTACCAAGAAGGTCGGCAATAAAAGTCGAGTGGTGGATAACCTCCCAATCAATGCCGAAGTCCTTATAATCATGGGCAAGGGTGTTGTAACAATGGGGGCAGATGGTTATGACTTTTTTCGGCGAGACATCTCCTTCCCGCAGCATCTCTTTTGTCATGCCGACAAGGGCTTGAAAACTGGCCTCGTTGCCAAGGCGGCGCAGAGGATCGCCGCAACAAAGCTCCATCTCTCCCAAAATGGCCCAGTTGGTTTTTGTCCCGTTAAATATTTTCACCATGGCTTTGGCTATGCTCTGGCTTCGCTGATCGTATGCGCCCATACATCCGACAAAAAACAGGTACTCAAAATCAGGATTGTCAAAAACCGTAGGCGCCTCTATTCCTTTTGTCCAGTCCCCTCGTTCGGCAGGATTCATTCCCCACGGATTGGCGTTTACGTCCATGTTTTTAAAAAAGGCGCGGCACTCCTTGCCCATATCGTCAAACTCCATGGCCAGTTCCCTGCGCATCTGATCGATAAGGGGAATGTGCTCAATAAGCGAAGGGCATGCCTCCATGCAAGCCATGCAATTTGTGCAAGACCAGAGA
Organism: uncultured bacterium; assembly: GCA_964430795.1. Lineage (GTDB taxonomy): Bacteria > Lernaellota > Lernaellaia > JACKCT01 > CAYSHR01 > CAYSHR01. Next base: position 9,095 of record CAYSHR010000057.1, on the reverse strand, counting down.
ACCTCCGATGAGATAACCCCTTGTTCGACCTTCAGCAAGGAAAGACCCTGGCTGCCGGCAAGGTGAATCTGTTCCTTCAAATCCTGAATCAACATTTTAGGATTGAGTTCCTTGCCAGTGGAATAAGCCGGGCATACTTCCTGGCAACGGCCGCAACGGGTGCAGGCGTCCACCATCAGCCGGTCTTTCCAGGTAAGGTCATTTGTGGACTTGTATCCCAACTCAACATCCTGCCCTTCTTCCATCCGCTCCATCATTCGAGGAATAGAGGGCAGCTTTCCTTTTGGACCAAGGTTTTTGGTGTAAATATTAAACCACCCCGCGAAGATATGCAGCCCCTTGGAAAATGGGAGATATGAGATAAAGCTCAGGGCCAGAAGCAGATGAGAAAACCAGAAAACAGAGTGAAAAATCATCTTGCCTTTAAATTCCAAACCTGAGAAAACTTTGGCTGTCAGGTAACCTAAAGGGGAAGAATAAATCTCGAAGGAATTCATCTGGTGTGAAATCCGAAGCCCTTCCGACAAAAACCCGGTAATAATTATAAGGGAGATCAGAAGAAGAAATATCCAATCCTCGCCCTGGTTGTCCAGCCTGTCTGATTTGGATATATAACGACGAAAAAAGCTAAGGCCAACGCCGATAATCACCAGCAGTCCGGCAAGATCAAGGAGGAATGAAAAGACTACGTAAAAGCCACCCTGGATGAATTTACGCCCTGTGATCAGCCTGTAGAAATCCTCGTCGAGAAATGTAAGACTGGTGCCGATAAACAGCGCGGCGAAACCAAAAAACATAAATCCATGAAAAATCCCGGGAAACGCTTCCCGTAAAATTTTTACCTGGATAAATCCGTAACGGATCAGCTCCTTTATTCGATCCAGAGGGTGGGCGAACCTTTCAGACTCGGGTCTGCCCTTTTTCCAAAACATTATCTGTCGATAGACGCCATATCCGAAAATGGCCATGGCGATTACAGCAAGGCCGTAAACAAAAAATCTGGTCCACCCAAGACTCTGAGGGTAAATTTCCCAAAACGCCAATCTTTCAGGAATCATTTATTATGGTCTCCTGTTTTTTTACCAGTTATCATCAAGGCGCCAATACCCTTTTATTAAAGTGAGTTTCAGATAGGTGGTGTCGCTTTGCTGAGTTTTCGGAAGAACCGCCCAGTATTCCTTTATGGTTTTCTCCAGCTTATCCAAAGAAGCGCCGGATCTGGCGAGCTGGACAAAATACTGCAAAAGGAGAAGTTTCGCGTCATCCATTTCATTAACATCAGGAGCGAACAGAGCGAACCCAACCATGGCGGTCTTTCGGTCCACAGTAAGTAATTCGGTTCTGTAATGGGTGACGTCCTGATATGTGCTTGCGTAGATATTGGCGGCTTCTTTATTTACTCCGGTTTTCATTATTGAAATGAATAGGTCTGAAAAATCTGAAAAATCTTTTGTAGACTCGGCAAAATCCTCCATGGAGACCTGTCTCTGTACCCTGGCGCTTAAGAGGGAATAAGCGGCCCGGGTATTTCCGTTTTTAAGTGAGTTTAAAAAAATCGCCACAACTTTTTCAGGAGAGTCCGCGTCCTTGGCGATCCGATAAGCACAACCTGAAAAAGTTGTGGCGATTT
>CAYSHR010000057.1:0-7455 GCA_964430795.1 uncultured bacterium | reverse complement strand
ACAACCTGAAATCAGCAAGATTATCAGCAGGGCGCAGAAGATCAAAAAAAGGCTCTTTTTCATTTTTCTCCTTCGCCAGCGTGCCGCCGGCTACTTTATATAGCTTCCTAAAAGAGCGAACCTCTTTGCCAGCTTTTCCCGTGGCGTATCCTTATATTCTTTTGGAATAAGGTTACGGTTTGTGCATTCCATTACAGCGGCAAGGGTTTGATACTCGACCTCCTCGGCGTAAATCGGGGGAATAAACTGGTTAAACGCGGCTTTGAAATCCCTTTCGCTGACACTTTTTTTACCTTTGACCGCGGCGTGCTTTTTCGCCCTGATGATTACAGCCTCGATGTCAGCTCCCGAGAGCTTTGGCGCGCCAACTTCCTTGTAGATTTTTTCAATGGACTTCACCCTGGTTTGAACATTGTTCTTTTTTATAAATACCTGAAACAGCTCATGCCTGTCTTTGGCTGATTCCGGGTGAAACAGGGCAAGATGCTCCTCAGCCCGACCCTGTCTTTTTATATCCACAGGGAGCAGGTCCGGTCTGCACGTTAGAAGAAACCAGAGGATATGCCCTCTGTAATCAGTGTTGCTCATAAAGGAGGCGATCTGGCTGAAAAGCCGGCTTGATGTTCCTGAATCCCCTGAAGCGTCCCTGTCCCCAAGGAAAGCGTCCGCCTCGTCAATAATGACCCCAAGAGGCCCCATGGCTTTGAACAGGGTTAGTATCTTCTGCATATTGGATTCGGTCACCCCCTGCCATTGACTTCGGACATTTAAAATCTTTACGCAAGGTATTCCTATCTCTCCTGTAAAGCAGGTGGTGAGAAAGGTCTTGCCCGTTCCCACAGGTCCGGCGATGAGGTATCCCATGGGCAGAACGTCAAGACGCCCTGTTTTTAACATCTTGGCCGCGTCTCTTAGCTCCTTTTTCACATCAGTATGGCCGGCCACCATATCGAGATTGTATTTTGGCTCAAAAAATTCCAGCAAGCCGTAACATTCAGCCTCGATAAGCTCCTTCTTTCTGGCGATCAGGGTTTCCATTCCGACTTTTACCTCTTGCCGAAGCCCCTCGTTTATGATCTGGAGAAGGTGGACAAGTCCAAGGCCGGAAGTAAGTTTCGCCATGGTTTTTGAGGGCACGGAAAAATGGCTTTTGTAATCATCTTTATTGGTTTTGGCCAGAATGAACTTCTGCCTGGCAACAAGATCAGGCATGGGCAACTCCAGCTTTTCAGTAAAGGGGCTTCTTACAATAGCTGAATGGAGGTCTGTCAGATTTTCAGTGATCATAACCACGGTTACATCCCCGGCCAGAACATCAGGGTCGTTGGCGAATCTTTGCAGCGTAACCAGGGTTGACCGATCCGATTCGGACATATACCCGCCGGTGGATTGGGGAATAATTGTGTCCGCGTAGTCGATAATAAAGGCCATGGATTTTCCATCAGCCAGCCTTATGCGAATATAGCGTTCCAAAAGACGAAGCGCCGAAGGAGGATCAGAAGGTATTTTTTTTGAATAATTACTACCCGAATATGTGTCGGCGGCCCGTAGAAATTTTTCGAAATCCTTTGTGGTTTCTTTATTTGAAAAAGTTATGCCCTTGCTTCGATCATAACAAAAAACCAGGTCCCGCCCGGAAAATAGAATCTCCTCCAGAAAATCAGTAACCCGGTAAAATTTATCTTTCCCCATGTCGTTGTAATGAATAATATCCCTTACAGCGCCATGAAGAATGAATTGGCTGACAGTCTGAGTAAAATATTTTCTGGCCAGGAGCTTTGCCCAACTCGGCAGGCTGTTTAAAAAATCATTCTTCTTTATCATTCTTACTCCAAAAGCGCCTTTTCCAAATCGGAAATAATGAAATTAGCAATCGTTCAGTCACATGGGGGCTTTTTTAGTAAATCGGGGACATGTACTTGTTGCCCAGCCTCCGAAGTTGTCATTCTGAGCCTTTGGCGAAGAATCTCCTATTGAGCCGGCACAGATTCTTCATTGCATTCAGAATGACAACATGTGAGAAACGCGGTCATGCCCTCCGATCTCTTGTCTGGCCCCCTTGTCTATGAACGGTTACTGAAATTACCGCAAGAAAAATGAAACTGACCGCGCCTGTCACCTTACTCTATTTTGCAGAATTTGGGGAATGGTGTCGTCAATGGGTTCGGCTTTAACAAGACTATCCATCTCTGATATTCCTTTTTCCGCGTCTTTTAGATTGGCAAGCATAAGGTCGATCTGGCTTCCGACTTCGGTGGCGCCGTCCATGGAAATCATGTTGTCATAGGCAAGGTCCACACCAAGTTCTATCTTTTGAAGTTGGGCGTTAAAAAGAGAAAGGTTCGTCTTGGCTTTTTCCACCTGCTCAATCCGTTTCTTTATCATTTCAACATTCTGCGAAAAAGCCTCAGCGCCGGCGCCTTGGGCGGCTTTCCCTTTGGAAATGGTCTGGTCCAACTGTTGCTTCAACTTTTGCGGATCTGCTTTTGCGATAAAGCTCTCGAGTCTTTGCTTTGAAAGAAGGGTTTTCAAGTATGAATCCGACAGAGTTTCCAATTTTTGCACCGCGGCCGAAATCATCGGGTTGGTCGCGAATTCATCCCTTGCTCTTTTTGAGACACCTCGATATTTTGTTCTTATCTTTCTATATTCAGAAGCGTTCTTTTCGCTTAAGCCGGACGCCTGTTTCGCTCTATCGATCTTGGAGACAAGACCGCCTCCCCAGCCTTTATCATAAAGAACCTTGCCCTGGAATCTTTTTGAGTTTCCCAGCAAAAAAAGAACAGCGGCCTCGGTCGCGAGAAATCCTCCACCAGCCACAAAACCAAGGGTTGGGTTTATGGCAAGAGCCGTCAAGGTTACTAAAGAGCCCGCTGCCACGAAAATAAGATTAGGTATTGTAAGCAGGGCTTCCATCAAAAAATTTCGTTTTTTCACAGGTATGGATATCCCCATTTTGGTTAAGTAAAAATTTTAGCATAAAGAAAGTCAAAGAAAAGTCGATGGGTAAAATAAATTGTCCTCACCCTTGTCGCTGGTCAGCAGTCTTCGGAGTCGAGCTTGCGAAGCTCCTCGATCATTTCCAAGGGGCTCAACCCGATAGCCCTGTCCATGATTTCCTGAACGCAAGCCGTCTTTTCCTCGTTTTTTGCTTTTATGCGCTTGGAATAGGCATTGGAAATCGAAGAGACGATCTGATCAAGGCGACAGGGCTTGAGCAGGTATTCAAATGCTCCGTGGCTACAGCAGTCCGCCGCCGAGGAGATGGAACCCTGCCCTGTAAGGATAATCACTTCTATCAGGGGATCCTTCTTTTTAAGTTCCACCAGAAGTTCACCGCCCTTCATCCTGGGAAGCTCCAGGTCTAAAAGAGCAACATCGAAGTGTACGTCATCTTCCATGGCAAGAGCTTTGGTGCCATTGGGAAAGGGGAATACCTTCAGTCCATGTTTCTCAAGACGGGTAGATGTAAAATGTAGAAATTCCTCGTCGTCATCAACGAACAGCAATTTAATTTTCTTTTCCATTTTTATTTTCCTCGCGATTCCGGTTCAGCCTTTTCAAAGCAAAATACCTAAAATATAAAGGGACTCTTTTTTGGGTCCTGAATAAAATTTAGTTTAGTATACCTGACATTTCTTACATCGACTACAGTCAAATGAACCTGAATAAATATTTTATCTCAATGTGCAAATGGCGGCAAATGACCCCATGCTATGGGCACAATTCCCTACCCTGAAGAATTAACAGGGTGCCGCAAAAGCCCATTCCCGGATTTTTCAAAAGCCCGCTAATCAGGGCAATTGCCAAAACAGGTGGTATAAGCGGTGTTGCAGGAAGCGGTGTCTTCGCAGTCATTGTTATAAAGGCAATTATACTTGGTTACATTGCAGTTATAGATGCAATTATTTCTTGGATAGAGGTCTGTGCAATGGGTCTGGGCGCAGGCGGCGTTGGCGTTTGTCTTAACAGACTGACATTGCTGCTTGCAGAGAATATTGGCGCAGAAAGGCGCCACCGAGTCGCAGGCAATCATGCACGCGTCATAGGCTACATCCGCGGTTTCAAGGCAAGTGTCGTATTGAGTCTGATCTTCACACTCCACAACGTCATCGTCATCCCCTGTGTCGTCATCATCACCCGTGTCATCATCATTACCTGTGTCGTCATCATCGTCATCATCGTCATCATCGTCCACAAGGTCGTCGTCACCAACGTCGTCGTCGCCCCCAATGTCGTCGTCACCCCCAAGGTCATCGTCATCCGCGTCGTCGTCTTCATCGCACAGACATTCATCACACTCTTCTGTGGAACCGCAGGAAAAAATTACAGCCACACTCGCGGTAAGAACCAAGAGAAACAATATCCCAATCATCCAGAGTTTCATGTTACTTCCCCAAAACAATTATATTAGCAAATTAATATCACAAAGAGAGATTTTGCTCAAGGTTTTCAAATACATCTGTTTATTCTGAACTCCATTACAAATCCACCGCCTCAAAAAGAGAATGGATTCTTCAATTAATAATTTTCAAAAAGACACTCTGTTAAGGTCACACTTCCTGCTTAAGTTGATGGTCTTTGGTAAAATATGATCTGGCGGAGATCATCATGGATAGAAGCACAGCGATAATCACCGCGGTGGTGATCATATAGAAAATAATTATCTGGTATTGCACCGCTGAGGTAGGTTCAAGTCCCGCGATTATCTGCCCTGTCATCATACCAGGAAGCTGGACTATTCCCGCTGTCATCATGGAGTTAATGGTTGGAATCAGGGCGCGCCGGGCGGCTTCAGTCAGCAAAGGGTGTATTGCCTGGGAACCTGTGGCCCCCATGGACAGGGCGCAGATTATTCGCTGCCCATTATCTTTTACCTTTGAATTCAAGTTTGAAATCCCAAGGGCGACGCCATTCATGGCGCCATTCATAACCATCCCACCTATGGGAATTATATATTGAGGGTTGAACCAGGGTTTGATTCCAATTACAAACACACACCCGAAGCCGGCGGATATGAATGTAGCGAACACAATTACGCCTATGGCGATTACAGCGCCTTTTGTTGAGATATCACCGGTTCGTTTTACGGCGTTATAGCCCGCGAAAATTGACATGACAACAAGAGCCACAACCACTACCCAGGGATTATTAACGCCAAAAATCCATTTTAGAATATATCCGACAATATAGAGTTGGATAAAGACCCTAAAGGCGCCGATTACTATCTCTTTTCCAAGCATCAGTTTCATGACCTGGTCGATCAACACCACGCCAAGCATCATAAACAGAGAGATGCCAAGACCTGACCAGCCTATCTGGAAAACTTCGTTCATCTAAGTTCCTATGAATCTTCGCCCAGCCTCGGTGGTGGGGCTTGATAATATCTCTTCGGGGGTTCCTGTTTCAGCCACTATGCCATCGGCAAGGAGAACCACTTTGTCGGCAAAGCGTATTTTTTCAGGCTCATGGGTTACATGGATAATTGTCATCTCTTTTTCTAATGACAAGGCGACCAGCCTCTTCCAAACCTCCGCCGCGGTGCTTGGATCGAGACTCGCCGTGGTTTCATCGAGCATAAGGACTTTTGGCTCCATATAGAGAGCTCTGGCAAGGCAGACTCTCTGCATCTGCCCCACGGAAAGAGAATCGCCGGTCCTGTGAATCAAATCCGGTTCAATGCCCACAAGCTCCAGGAGTTTCTCGCCTTTTTCGTGGTTCGGTTCCTTGTTTAAAAAAACATCGGAATAGCATACGTTTTCAATAACAATCTCAGCGAAAAGGCAGGGGAGTTGCAAAACAAGAGCAACATTTCGCCTGTGATCAGTTACATTCAACTCTTTAACAGGAGTTCCACCAAATGACACGTGCCCTTTGGTTGGATCATCAAGACGATTGGCTAAACACAAAAGAGTGGTTTTCCCAACTCCCGACCCGCCAACAACGGCAACGTGGGCGCCGCCTTCAATGGTAAGATTCATACCGGAAAAAACTTTTACAGGGGAACCGTTTTTCTGGTTTCTCAAGACATGGATATTTTTAAAAACAAGGTCATGGCTCATCTGAGCTCCAGGAAATGGAGTGTCTGGCAACAGCCCTTTGGCTATTCTTTTATCTTTACGCCCGGATGGTCAAAGTTTTCCCGGAAAAACTTTTCCAGCCGCAGATTAATCAATTCGGGAAATTCAATGGGCCCTGTATGGGTTCCTGTGGGCAGCATAATCATCTGGGCGCCGGGAATCATGTTTTTCATTTTTTCTGAGAGCCAGACAGGGGTAAAGCCATCATTTTCCGCGGCGACAATCAAAGTCGGCACTTTTATATCCGAAAGATATTTTTCAGCGGTGTGACGGGCGGCGTGATCCAGCATCTTGGTAAATGTCCTTACCTCCACGGAACTTATGTCCCGAAGGTAGGTCATGAAATCCTCTTCCTTTACAAGGTGCTTGTTAATCTCGGTAAGCTTTGCCACTTCCCACCCTATTCTGGTTGGCACAACCTTTTTCCAGAGAGGATTGATGGTCCACGGCGCAAGGACAAACCAGGAATAGATCAGGGGAAAGACCTTATCCATCAAGTCCGAGCCGTTAAAGGTTCTTAAAGGGTAACCATAACTTCCGCAGACAGGGACAAGTCCCAAAACTCTGTCCGGGAACATATTATAAAATTCAAAGATTACCTGGCACCCCATGGAGTGTCCAAAAAGAATCGCCTTGTCCACCTCGTCATCGTCAAGAACCCTTGCAAGGTCTTCACAGAGATCCTGGATGGAGAGTCTTGTCTGGTCCTTGGGCAGGGCGCTTTTTCCATGTCCGCGATAATGATAATGAACGGTCCTGCAACTATCCTCAAAGTATTTCCAAAGATATTTCCACGCGTAACCAAAGCAGCCTATTCCATCAGCAAAGGCCAAAGGCAATCCTTCGCCAAAGGACTCATAAAATATTTCCGTTTTGTCGGCGCCCTTAATAAACCCCTGTTTACACCTTCGCATCTTATCTCCCTGTTTATAAAGATGATACCTTCATTATCCCAGTTTCCGACCAGTAATGGCCCTTTTTTCCAATCTCGGCGTCAATCCGCGGTTTTGCACGCGCGACGTACAGTAGCACGACTCCGCCTAAAACCTTGATTTGTTTGACCTTGAAAAAAATTGCTCATTCCCGCGCTGGAAACAAAAATTAGTCCTGTCCGGGTTTTAGGACAGGAACTATCCTAGTCTTATTAAGCCTGAAAAGTCAATAATGGCAATGAACAATCGGTTTGATCTGGTTTGTTCCGGGACATCCGTACCTGATTAAACCATTGTAAAATAGGTATCCATTAAAGGGGAGCCCATGTTCAAGGGAGTTCCGGGTATCTTTTGACAGGGCTTAAACATCTTTTATTTGAGCGCTGTTGTAACCATTGAGTAACAAGGGGAAAGGATGTGTCTTTTTGTAGGGGCGGCCCCCC
>CAYSHR010000056.1:0-11821 GCA_964430795.1 uncultured bacterium | reverse complement strand
GCCGATGGCCTTCTGCCCTTTCTTATAATGTCCTCTACGCTTCTACCAAGATCAGGAACATAATTCTTGAAATACTTCCGCATCAGATTTACGCCAAAAAGATCAAAACCCGCCGGCACCGGAGTATGAGTTGTAAAGACTGTGCCTCCGCCGGTAGCCACCCTGGCCATGCGGAAGGAAAGACCCGTCTCTTTCATCAACAGGCGGATTCGCTCAAGGGTCATAAACGCGGCGTGCCCTTCATTTATATGGCAAACCAGAGGGCGAATTCCCATAGCCGCCAAAGCTCTCATCCCGCCGATTCCCAGAATGATTTCCTGCTGGATTCTCATCTCCTTGTTTCCGCCATAAAGCTGGTCTGTAATTTCCTGGTCCACAAGGGAGTTCTCATGGAGATTCGTATCAAGTAAAAACAGGGGGATTCTTCCCACATCACATCGCCAAACCTGCACCCGGACCTCTCTGCCGGCAAGGTCAACTGAAATTTTCAACGGTTCGGTGTTTCCATTTGTCACCTGGGTTATCGGCAGATTATAAAAATCGTTGGTTGGATATTTCTCCTGCTGCCAGCCGTCAGCGTTCAGGTATTGCTCAAAATAACCCTTCTGATACAAAAGCCCCACCGCGGCCATGGGTATGCCCAGGTCGCTGGAAGATTTTAATGTATCGCCGGATAAAACGCCCAGTCCGCCGGAGTAAATCGGAAGACATTCGGCAAGGCCGTACTCCATGGAAAAATAGGCGTAAAGAGGCGCCTTTGGTTTTCCATAACGGGTGGAATACCAGTTTTGAGCGCTCATATATGACTTATATGAATTATAGACTCTCTCCAAAAACTCCAGAAAACCCGAATCCTTTGCCAGATTTTCCAGACTTTTCTGACCGATTGTTCCAAGCAGAACCACCGGGTTGTTATTCGACTCGGTCCAAAGTTTTTCATCCATTCGCTGAAAAAGGGCAATAGCCTCGGGGTTCCATGACCACCACAAATTATATGCCAGCTCTCTCAAAGCCTTTAACGGTGCCGGCAACGACGGTTCAACCCGAAAATCAATAATGGTTCGCATACAATTCTCCCACGAAAATTATTAATGGCCCATGGCACTTTAAACTCTAGCCAAAGATATTTGAAATTACAAGAAATAAGGAAGGGGCAAGGATGGCGTGGGACAAATTTGTAGATTTTGTACCTTCGTGGTCCGGGGAGACATTTTGAAAACGGTTTTATCAATGATAAATTATTGTCTTTTTAAAAAATATTTTCCGATCCCAATTTGCACTATCAATGTCTCCCCGGGAAGCCAACAAAAGATTCTGTAAATTTGTCCCACACCCCTCTTTCTGCCCATGGTATTATTTACTACTTTAATGATAAAAACGCTAAAAATGAATTTGTCAGCGGGAAATAAACCACCCGTTTTCTATAACCCTTTGCCCTGAACCCTCATTTCATCGAGGTCAGTTTAAAAGCCAGGGCGCCGGATGTGATCCTGTCATCGAGGAAATCAAAATAGGCTTTTACCACAATTTTATGATCCTCGCTGAGCTTCTCCATGGTGTTGTTTTTAATCAGATCAAATCTATAGCAGGCGCCTTCTTTACCTTGGGTTTTCCTCTCCCTTACCTGCTTAACGACTTCCAGAAGCTCTTCGAGGAACTTCTCTTTTTTCTTATGCCCATACCAGACGGATAAAATCAGTCCCCATTTGGCAGGTTCTTTATGCTCCATCTTTCTGACGGATTTAACAACCTTTTTGAACATCTTATAATCATTCATATGGGCGTAACAGAGGCCAAGATCAAACAGGGCGTCGAAATCGGGACTGCCCTTGTCGAGCTCTGTTTTTAGGAAGAACTCTGCTCTTTCAAATTTTAACAGCCGCGCGAGCATGGCGCCCAGCGCCTTTGTGTCAGGATGCTCGCCAAAGTCATTGGCGTATCCGGCAAACTCCTCTCTAAATTGAGTTTCCATCTCTCCCAGGGCCGCCACGGCCACCAGTCTGTAAAAACGGACCTGGCGCCTCTCGTCGGACAATTTTTCCGCCTTGTTAAAAAGCTCCATCGCGCTTTGAAGTTCCCCTTTCAGGGTATATAAAATTCCCGTGGTAAACCTGGGGATCGGATCAGCGGGATTATTTTCTCCGGTTTCAATCAGAGTAGCGATAGTGGATTCTATTTCCCTGGTGTCTCTTGCGCCGTCTATAATAGACCAGGAGAGTTCCTGGTCGGGCATAATGGAAAAGGCGGAAAGCTCCGCCTGGAGCTTTCCCTCAAGGTCTCCCAATTTTTCATGGCACCTGGCCTTTTCTAAAAAAATGGATGCCTGGGGTGAGTTTTCCAGAACAATCTGATAAACAGAGGCGGCTTTTGAGTAATGCCTCAAATCATATAATTTCTGCGCTATGGTTAACCCGAAAGTAAGCCTCCCTTTCGATGTGGTGTTCTCTGATTCAAAATACCTCTTAACCAAAACAGATACAGAGGAAAAATCTTTCTGTTCAAGGGCAAATTTCATTTCAAGTTCAATTAATCCGGGATTTTCAGAATCGATGGATCGGGCTTTTTCCAACAGTTTGCTGATCCTCAACTCATCGACCATAAGATCAAGGCGGCTAACCAAAATCATGATAAGACCAAGATTGTCCGGGTATGTTTTTAAGCCGGCTTCAACTTTCTTAACAAGGAGCTTTTCATCTCCGGTCTCATTTGCCGCCTGGCTTAAAGCCATGTAATTCGGAGGCCAGAAGGGATCAAGTTCCACGGCCAGAAGGGCGCTCTTGCCCGCCTTGATCCACTTACCATTTATCGCCTCCCGCATGGAATCAAGATAATAGCCCCTGGCAAATCTTACCCCTTTGCTCTCTAAAACCCTGTAGCCTTCTGAAATAGATTGCAACGTGCCATATTTTTCCAATTCCATCACCCGGGCGACCGGGCTTTTTTCTGTTTCAAAAATGAGCATTGACATGGCGAGCATGGTGTCAACCGCACCCAAAGCCGGTTTCTCTTTTTCATTTACCCTATTCCATTTACCCTTAATCTGCCATTTCCCATCTTCAATCAGCCAGGTGTAAACACCGCCCTGGTCGTATCTTCCTTCAACTGATTGAGCCAGAATGTTCTTAAGGTCGTGCTCCTTTACAAGCTTTTCAAGGAGCATTCTCATCTTGCCCGGAAAGACTTTTACAACATTCGCCTTTGATAAAATCTTCCTGGTCTCTCCGGGATCCTCCAGCTTCACAAGACTCGATTTGGACAGAGAAGTATAGAGAGAGAAATATACCTTTGGCATGGAATCAAATATAAGCCTTCCATCAGGTCCAAAGAGGATGTGGGCATACCGAGGCTCATCCTCAACTGGAAAAGCTACCTGGGGCAAAAGGGCAATCCCGATAAATACAATCGCAAAAAGCAATAGGGCTTTTCTCATTTCCATTTCCTAAAAAATTATTAGCAGTTAAAGAAAATTCTTGCACATCAATTATGTTAAAAAAAGAATGGATATGATCAGGCTATTCTTTTTCAGGCTCTTTTTTAGCTTTGTCAAAAATATCCAATGGATTTTCTTTTTTTCTTTTTCCGCCGGCTTTTATCTGCTGCTCAAGAGATTGGCGAAGGTCTTTATTCTTATCCTTTTTCCCGAAAAGATTATTGATGTCAGCGATTTTTGACTTCTGTTTATCCGTGAAGTCGGCAACTTCGTTATCAATATTGGACGTGTATTCTCTGCCCTCCAATTGGTTAACCGCGGCCTCATCCTGGATCACTATCACATCCTCAAATGGACCGGAAACCCGCTTAACAGCGCCCAAATCCTCGAGGGTCTTTACAATTACATATACTTTTTCCACAGAAAAAGTTGTCAATTCAGATATCATATTAACGTCAGGGTTCTTCTTATCTCTGAATTCCAGAACCAGGACCGCGGCTAAAATGATTTTTCCCTCAAGATAAGGGGTTGCCCTATCCATAACTCACCTCCATATCCATTGATATGAATTGAAGCAGAAATTAATCAAAAATGCAAAAGGAACTATTTTTCTCCCATCCTATAACCCGCCTGAATCACCACGTCTGGCCACGCCCTTCCGCCTTTGCTCCATATTAACTTTTTCATCCCAAGGTAAGTCTTGTCAAATTTGAGTAATGTGGTTATGTTCCTCAATGCAAATACAAATCTCTTTTTTTAAGCGAGGTCGGACTGATGAATTTTTACAGGTTTTTAAGAATTACTGTTGCTTTTGCCCTGGTCGCGCTCTTTGTGACGCCTTTGGTATGGGCAAAAGAACGAAGCGAGGTAGATGATATGGATAAATGGAAAACAACGGATATTTACACTACCCATGATGACTTTATCAAAGAGCTAAACTCCATTGTGCCTGATGGGGAAAAGCTCTCCGCGTTTAAGGGTAAATTGGAGGATTCGCCCAAGACATTCTTGAAAGCTCTTGAACTCTATTATGACATAACCAGGCGAGTCAGAAGGCTTCAGGCATATACATCGAGGATCACCGATGTTGACACCAGGGTTTCCAAGAACAAAGGCTATCAGGATCAGGTGACGGGCATTGCCACCAAGTTCTCAAAAGCCTCCTCTTTTATCGATCCTGAGATCATTACCATAGGTCAAAGCAAGCTCGAAAAATTCTTCAAGAAAGAACCTAAACTCGCGATTTACAAGTTCCCCGTCAGCGAGACCCTCAGAAGACAAAAGCACATACTTTCGCCAAAGGAAGAAGCCATATTGGCGGCGGCGGGTGATATTACCGACGCGGGATATGACGCGTACAGTCTTTTTACTGACGCTGACATGCCCCTTGTTACCGTCAAACTCACCGACGGCAGTGAGCTTGAGCTTTCCTACCCCAATTTCGCCAAGCTTCGCAGAAGCCTTGTGGAGAAGGACCGGATGGCCGCATGGAAAGGGTTTTTTACAGAAACCTATGCCAAATTTCAACGGTTGCTGGCTCAGACTCTCTACAGCCAGCTAAAAACATATAATTTCATGTCAACAACAAGAGGATATGATTCCACTTTGGCGGCTGCTCTTGATTACAACGATATAAACACGAAAATCTATATGAGCCTCATCGAGGCGGCTCACCGGAACTTCGACACTTTCCATAGATATCTGAAACTAAAAGCAAGGGCTCTGGGCAAGGAAAGTCTTGAATACACAGACATGTACCTGCCCTTTACCGCGGAAGTAAAAATCCCAGTCACATACCAGCAGGCTCAGGAGATGTTGATTAAAGCCCTGGCGCCTATGGGCGAGGAATATGTCAATACCATCAAATCATCCTTTAAAGATGGATGGATCGACGTTTATCCAAACAAGGGCAAACGTTCCGGCGCCTATGCCAGCGGCTGGGCATATGACGTTCACCCCTACGTTCTTATGAACTATAACGGTACATATCAGGAGACCTTGACCCTGGCCCATGAACTTGGCCACGCCCTTCATTCATTTTACTCAAACAAAACTCAACCTTTTCCGATTGCCGATTATTCCACTTTCGTAGCCGAGGTCGCCTCCACATTTAACGAAAACCTCCTTAATGACTACATGCTCAAAAAAATGAAAAGCGATGACGAGAAGCTTTATCTTCTGGGCTATTTTCTGGACAACACAATCAAAGGCACATTTTTCCGCCAAACCCAGTTCGCCGAATTCGAACTCAAGATTCATCAAATAGTAGAGAAAGGGCAGCCCCTTACCGACAAAGAGCTGAATAAAATATATCTTGATTTGGCAAGGGAATATTACGGCCACGACAAAGGCATAGTCAACGTGCCTGAAATGATTCAGATCGAGTGGGCGGTGATTCCCCTTTTCTACTATAACTATTATGTTTTCCAATATTCCACCAGCATCGCGGCTGCCAGTTTCCTTTCAGAAAAGGTGTTGAACAAAGAGGCCGGCGCCATTGACGCCTATTACAATAATCTTCTCAAGGCCGGTGGTTCCGACAACCCGGTCACCCTTCTTACAAAAGCCGGCGCCGACATGACCAAACCCGAGACCTATAGCGCTCTTATGAAAAGGGCAAACACATACATGGACAGACTTGAGAAGATTTTGGAGAAAAAAGGACTCTAATTTTAAGTGGAAAAAGTCCGGGGGATTGCTCTCGGGCTTTTTTTTACATATTTATCAAGCCAAATTTGTTTCATCCAATTATCAAATTTTATCAGATAATTTTAGATTCCTTTTGTCGTTGAACAACAGAAGGATTTCTCCTCTTTACTTGTTAAGGTTTTTTAAAATAAACCGAAAAATTAGATAGCAGGAGAAAATCGTGGAAAAAGCCCTTGATACGAAAAATGAAAAAACATTAGCTGAGGAAGAGTTGGTCGCGGAACTTGAGGAGAAAATCCAGGCCGAGCAGTTTGGACAACTCCTTACCAAGTCTGTAACTGTAATTGGGATTTCTCTGGCTGGTATTGTTTTTACCTTTTCAATTTTTAAATTCGCGCCGGTTTTTATTGAAAAACTGGTTTCATTCTTTTGATAATTTTGATATAATATTTTTGTTCTGCTGTGTACGTGTGAATCGCTAACTTCCATTGACAACATACGTATTTTTTGAAAGGCAAAATGGCGCGACAGGATCGATGCCTGAGCCTTACAAACCTTTCCAATCAGCAAAAAAGTCGATTGGAACTCGCGATCCACGGCACGCGCGCACGAAACCCATAGAGGAACGCGCGACAACCCCACCTACCCTCTGCCCCTATCGGTTTTTCATCATCGGTCATCCATCCTTAAAGAGACACCGGGTTTTGCTATGACTCCTTCGCCCTTTCTACCATCAATATATGTAAAAAAGGACATTTCGCACCTGACCTGGCGCAGATATCTGGTTTCATCAATTGGCACAAGGCAGTCAAGATATTCCCAATCCACAAAGTCAGAACTTTCACCAACCTCCGCTCCCGGTGGAATTGTAAGGTAGCCGATGCGAAGAGATGTAATATTTTGAAAAAAGTGAGTCCCCTGTGAAGGATCAACATTGTACCCTTTTGGCGACGCCTCGACAATAACTTTTGCTCTTGAAATCTGAGACCACTGAACCGGTATGCCCAACCATGGATCAGCCGATCCCCAGCGTCCGGGACCAATAAGTATATATTCTTTCCCTTGAGACTTGCATTCGTTGTTCAACTGCCCAATTTCGGCTGCTATCTTTTTGGAAAAAGCGGGGTCAAAGCTCTGTCGCTTAACGTAAATTATATCTTTGATATTGTCCATAAGACCATGTCCCATGGCCATTTCTGTTTTGCAGACGCATTGATCATCCAAAAAACTCAGGGAATTTTGATTTTCAAGGGTAGATTCGGATAATATGGGACGAAGTTGAAGAACATTTAAAGTAGGGGAGATTTTCTTTTGCCCTCTTGGTACGGTTTTACCCCAATCTCCCATATCAACGGCGAACTCTATCTCAATATCGCTCCCCATGCCCATCTTGCATAATTCCATTAGGTCAAAAAGAGCCTCTGTAAGAGGAATGGCATTGTACTTTAACAAATTGTTGAATGTAATAACTCTAGGGCCTTTGGCTTCAAATGAATCAATAATCCGGTCGTTGTCCGGACTAAAGGTTGAACCAACGATCTTTAGTGTGCCGTCCTTTTCAGCAGCGTCCAGATTATAATACTTCAAGGTGGTTTGAGTTAAATATGGGTCATCAACAAAAGAGCTCTCCATATCCAGAGCCCAAAAACCTTTTTGTGAGTTTTTAAGTATTGCTTCAGGAGATGAAAACTGGGGCAGCACCTGCGGGAATTTTGGACTGAACCTAAGAGACTGCCCGCCGCTTACAACCATTCTTCCAAGCCCAAGAGCCACCATGGTTATGCCATCGCCGGAACTTAGATGCCCTATTGGGTAATAATTATAGGATTGGGCCACTCCGGAAAACGACGGGTAATATCGGGAACCATGCCTTTGCCCTACCACTCCCTGAATGATCACCGCCATCTTTTCCTCTTCAATTCTTCTGGCTGTATTTTCGATATACGCCTTTGCGTTCTGGCTGAAGGTCGAGGCAAAAACCAGTTTGATGGCTCTGGCAAGTTCATTGAATCTAACATCAGCGTTTTTATTATTATTTGGAAGCATATATGTTTCATAAATGCCGGCAAAAGGCTGATACTGAGAGTCCTCCAAAAGGCTTGATGATCTCACGGCAAGAGGAAAGTTTAGTGTTTCGAGCATAAACCTAAGTTCATCGCTGATGTTCTTTGGAAGTTCGGCTTTTATAAATTCTCGGACAACAGAGAAATCATCTGTGCTGTTATAGGCCGTGTCATACAGGTTGTTCCAGCTTAAAAATTCATCAAACCAGTCGGTGCATAATACAATGGTCTGGGGAACCTGTACAATAAGCCCCTCGAATTTTTCAGCCCATTTATCAGCGGGTAAAATTGAATTAATAAACGCGATTCCCCTGGCTTTCCCGCCAATTGATTCCTTTCCGATTCTCAAAAACCGGTTTTCAGGCTCCAACCTGAGCCTGCTGTATTCGGTGATAACCCCACGTCTTTTTTTCCGTCTCTCCTCCTTCAGTTTCTTGATTACCCATCTTCGCACCGCTTCCATGTCCTGAAAGTCAGTAACCTTTCTGGGTCTGAATTTCCTGGCTAAACCATATTCGTTTCTTGCCAAAAGCCATACCGATATGTGGTTTGCCTGAGCGTGATAGCTTAATGACTCTCTAGGAATATCGGTGATAATCCGCTCCAACTCCCTTACATCATGGGCTCTTCCAACTTCTCGACCATCGGGCATTCTGAAAATGAAAGGGCCGAAACCAAGAAAGTTTTCCAGGAAAGCGTGAATGTGGTTATGGAGCCTTGGAGAATTTTTGTTAAGGAAAAGGGCGTTTAATTTTTCAGCCTCACCCCTTAAATCATCCTCCGCGGAATGAAGAAGAATTGGAAGCTCAGCCATCTCTTTCCGAATTATTTTCGCCAGTTGAATGCCGGCGGTTCTATCCCGAACACCATCAATATTAAAACCACAATCGCTGATAAGAGCCAGAACATTATCCTTGTATTTCTCATAAAGGGCCAGAGCGCCCTGATAATCCCTGGCAAAAAGCACCTTGGGCCTTGACCTCATATGAAGAAGTTTGTTCATGGTATTAACGCCCTCTGAACAGAGGGAATTGGACTGTTGCATCAACTCCGAATAGAGATTTCCCAGAAAAGTTGAATAGAACCTGACGGTGTCCTCCACCAGGATTATGACCCTTACGTTTGCAACGGCAATATCGTAATCCACATTCTGCATGTCTTCTATGTACTTGATTATCGCAAGAAGAATCTTGGAATCTCCCCGCCACATAAACACCATATCAATGGCGCTCTCGTTTGTGATATTGGAGATTCTTTCTAAATCAGGATTGTCAAAAGCCAGAAGAACCACAGGGCGGCCGGGACGTTTTTCCTTCACCTTGCGACCAAATTCCTCAGGGTCCATGTCAGCAAGGCGCATCATGGAAAGAATGATGTCAAACCGCCTCTCATCCATCATATCCAGGGCGGCTTCCGCGGTTGTAACATGAGTGACCCTGGGAGCGGACGAGAGACTGAGTTCGGAATATTCGTCAAAAAGTCTTTCTGTAAGAGAACCGTCTTCCTCAAGAATGAACGCGTCATATGGAGAGGAGACTAAAAGCACTTCCCTGACTCTATGAGGCATCAATTTATGAAATCGGATTATGTTTGGATCGGCCACATTTGAACTCATAACTCATTATCCATGGCAATTAATAAAAAAAGAGAGCCCTTTCAGGCTCCCTTTAAAGAATCAAAAATCCACTGAACCGCTAGACCACTCCCTGGTCAAGCATTGAATCGGCAACTTTGATGAAACCGGCAATGTTGGCTCCATTGACATAGTTTATATAGTCACCTTCTTTACCATATTTTACACAAGATTCGTGAATATTGCGCATAATCTCCCGAAGGCGCCAATTTACTTCCTTGCGGGGCCAATTCAACCTGAGGCTGTTCTGGCTCATCTCAAGGCCGGAGGTGGCCACTCCACCGGCGTTGGCGGCTTTGCCCGGACCATAAAGTATCTTTGAATCCACCCAGACGTTAATAGCGTCAGGAGTTGAGGGCATGTTGGCGCCCTCGCTTACACAGTAACAACCATTCCTGACCAGTGTTTTGGCCTCTTCGCCACTGATCTCGTTCTCGGTGGCGCAGGGCATGGCGATATGACATTTAACACCCCACGGCCGCTTATCTTCCATATATTCCACACCGGAGAATTTCTCCGCGTATTCCTTTATACGACCGCGTCTATTGTTCTTCAAGTCCATAACCCAGTCGAGTTTCTCAGCGTCAATCCCGGCGGCATCATATATAGAGCCAGCCGAATCCGAAAGAGTAACCACCTTGCCGCCAAGCTCAATGACCTTCTCTGTGGCATACTGAGCCACGTTTCCCGAGCCCGAAACGCATACTGTTTTGCCTTCGATTTTTTCATCTTTAACGGTGAGCATCTCTTGAACAAAGTAGGTGGCGCCGTATCCTGTAGCTTCCGGGCGGATTAAGGAGCCTCCCCAATTCAACCCCTTCCCTGTAAGAACACCGGTAAACTCATTCCTGAGCTTTTTATACATTCCAAAAAGGTAGCCTATTTCACGGCCACCGACTCCAATGTCTCCGGCCGGCACATCAGTATTGGGTCCTATATGCCTGAAAAGTTCGCTCATAAAGGACTGGCAGAACCGCATGACTTCCATATCGCTCTTGCCTTTGGGGTCAAAGTCAGAACCGCCTTTTCCTCCACCCATAGGCAGGGTAGTAAGGGCGTTCTTAAAAACCTGTTCAAAAGCGAGAAACTTGAGAATTCCAAGGTCAACGCTGGGGTGAAAACGCAGCCCGCCCTTGTAGGGTCCAATGGCGCTGTTCATTTCGATTCTGTACCCTTTGTTGATCTGAATTTCCCCCTTGTCGTCAACCCAGGGCACTCTGAAAAGAATAACCCGTTCAGGTTCAACCATTCGATCAAGAATTTTCGCGTGCTGATACTTGGGGTTACTCTGAATAATAGAAAAAATCGATTCAACAACCTCATGCACTGCCTGGTGAAATTCCGGTTGCGCCGGGTTTTTGTCCTTGACCCCTTTCATGAATCCTTCAATTGTTCCGGACATGACTAACTCCTGTTAATATTGAAAAACAAAAAATTATTGCCGTCTCTATATTCAAAAAGAACCCCAATTTTTTCGGCCATTATCCACCTTTAAAATTGGAAGTCAACCTTCTAAATCAACGGATCGAAAATTATTTTACGTGGTGGCTGTTGGTCATAAAATAATTGAAAATTTTAGTGATATGCACGGGAGAGATTCCTTGTTCCCCTTGGGCGCAAAATGAGACCATCTAATCAAGCGTACAGACAAGGCCTGTTAAATGATCCACTTGGAAAAGCCATGCTTCCATCAATCCTCGAAGATAAACCTTATCCCGTTTACAAACAGAATAAACTGTCGGTGGTTTTGCTGTTTTTACCCATAAAAAGAAAATATTTATGGTAATGCCTTTGGAAACTGCCCATACCAGATTGCGTCTTCATCCTCAAAGCCAATATGACAGTTGCCATTGTCATCAAAAGCAAGCGCATAAGAATAGCCATCCCAAAGGTCAGGAATCATTGTGTTTGTTTTCCACTTCCCGGTCACATTTGAACTATATTGAATCCCTTGGTTTGAATAAATGATATGAACAAAGCCCTTTGAATCCACAGCTATGGCATTGCTTCCCTCTCCTTTCTTAAGCTCAGTAGTGGTAAAGGAAC
>CAYSHR010000055.1:0-11859 GCA_964430795.1 uncultured bacterium | reverse complement strand
TTTTTCTCCATTAACCTGACTCTTTTTAATGTTGTTATTTTCCTTTGAACTCCGGCCTTGCCCTTCCCGCTTTACTCAAGCCTTCAAAGGCGTCCTCCGTGGTGAAAATATCCGAAATGGCGCCAAGCTCAGCCGCGAGTCCCTTGTCCATATCAGTAGTGGACAGGGCGACCTCCACCAACTCATTTACCTTGCCAAGGGCGACAGGTCCTTTATAACTAATCATCTTAAGAGCCTTCCCTATTGCCTTATCGTCGCCGGGATCAAAGACGCCTTCAAGGATGTCCTTAATATTCTCTTTGGCAAAGACCTTTGAAATCGGTAGAAAAGAATCGGGAATATCCTTGGCTCCATACTTGTCCGGTATGGAATCAGCCTCTGAAAACTTCTTTATGGTTGCCTCGATTTCCTGGTGATCAACAAGCTCCGTAATTATGCCGAGGGCTTTTGCTTTTTTCGCGGAAATTGGCGCTCCGGTAAAGAGAAAATATCTCGAAAGCTCCGGTCCGATAATTCCGGGAAGGCGCTGAGTTCCCCCAAGTCCTGGATAAATCCCAAGGCCGGTTTCGGGAAACTGCAGGCTTCCTTTGTTTGTGGCGATTATGGCGTCAGCAGCCAGAGCCATTTCAGAACCGCCTCCAAGGGAAGGGCCGTCAAGTACAACAATAGTCCTCTTGGATGACGTTTCAAAACGCCGGAAAAGGTCCGCCCCTTTTTTTGTGAAGGAGACGATATTATCAATGGCACCGGCTTTCATGTTCTTAATAAAAAAGCCGATGTCAGCGCCGGCCACAAAGGTTTTCCCCGCACCTCTTATCACAATCGTTTTTATATCGGCATTGGCTTCGGCCTTGTCAAAAGCATCAATCATTTGATTGACAAGCTCCGGGTTTATGGCGTTTGACGCCTCGGGACGATTGAGAAGGATATGGGCGATATCATCCTTTATCTCAAGGTCCACAATTCGGAATTTAAAGGGCTCGGATTGATTCTCAAGAAGTTTGGGGAAATCGAGGGAGTAGAGATCGCGGGTTTTCTTCACAATCTCTCTGGTTTTCGCCAGTCCCAGAATATTCATAAGTTCAAAGGGTCCTTTTGACCATCTCAGGGCGACCTTGGCGCCTCGATCAACATCTTCCATAGTCGCGCCGCCCTCCTCAACAAGAGTCAGAACAACATGGAATATGGCGCCAAGAAGCCTGTCGATTATGGTCTGTTTCGCGCCCTCATTAATCTCCCCTGTTTCAGGAATTTCCCAGAGCCCGCCCTTTTTGGAAAGGTCCACTATATTTTGCGGGGGAGCGTAAAAATCGCCAAGCTCCGAGGCGAGTCCTTCCGCAGCGTGATGAGCCACCTGGGGACCGGTCACATTGATTAATTGAAAAGGACCCATTCCGATGCGCAGGGTTTCCTTAACCACGTTTTCAATGGTGTAAATATCAGCCACGCCATCTTGAAGCAACCTGAAAGTCTCGACATAGAAGGGAATGAAAAAACGGTTTACTATAAAGCCGGGAGTATCCTTGCAAAGGATGTTGACCTTCCCGTGCATCTGGCCGAAAAGCCAACTCATATCCGCGGTCTCCTGGCTGGTCTCCTTGGTTGGTATCACTTCAAGGAGCCTGTTTTTCGCGGGGTGGAAAAAATAATGGAGACCGATGATTTTATCTTTGCGGTCTGTATCCCTGGCGATTTCCCTGACCAGAAAAGAAGATGTGTTTGTGGCGAATATGGTTTCGGGTTTGCAAATTTTGTCAAGCTGGGCAAAGAGAGATTGTTTTACATCCAGGTCCTCAAAGACCGCCTCAACGACCAAATCAACATCAGCAACGTCGGCAAGGTTGGTAACGCCCTTTATCCTGCCAAGAATCTCCCTGGCTTTATCCTGGGAAAAAAGCTTCCTTTTTACGCCCTGGTCAAGAGTGGTTTTTATGTTATTAAGCCCATTTTGGACAAATTTATCCTCACGGTCGTGAAGGATTACGGAAAAACCCTCCTGGGCTATTTTCTGGGCGATTCCCGAACCCATGGTGCCGGCGCCAATAACAGCGATCTTCTCAAGTTTCATCTAATCCCCCAAAATGTTCTAATTGTTTTTCTCAAGGTGGTTACCCTTGTCTATGCCATAAACCAATCCGGCAAGCATGGTATTGCAGGGTGTATCAACCCCCAGCCTCTTGCCGTATTCGGCCACTTTTCGGTTTAAAAAACCGATTTCCGTTCTACGTCTATTCTCAACATCCAAAAGCATGGAAGGTTTGTGATGCCCGGCTTTGTCAAGATAGCCAAGACAAAAATCAAAAAAGTCATCCTGAAAAAATTCAATTCCCTCAGCCTTGGCCACTTGTATGCATTCAGCAAGAGTGTATTTTACTATCCCCCTTGTCACAGGGTCTTCCATAACCCCTTTCATGGTCAGCCCGGTAAGGGCGGAGACCGGGGAGAGGGAACAATTGAGAATAACTTTTTCCCATTCGTATATTTTTATGTCCCGGGTATAGACGGTTTCCAGGTCGGCCCTGGTGCAAAGGGCGGCTATCTCTTCCCATTGATCTCTGTTTTTTTCGGTGAGGCCGCCTAAATAATTTGATCCTGTAAAAAAGGTCATCTGAACTTTTCCAGGCGCCGTCAGGCTTCCCGCGAAATTGACAACAACCCGCGCGATGTTATCCTTTGGAAAATGATCAGCCAGAAAATCCTCAACAGCAAGGCCGTTCTGATAGCAGATTAGAAGCATGTTTTCGTGAAAGATGTTTTTTATCGGTTCGACCAGAAATTCCAGAGTGGAACTTTTTACAGCGATAAAAAGAATGTCCGGCTTTTCATCTTTCAGATTGGCAATATCGGTGTGGCATACTGGAAGCTTGATTTTTAACTGACGCAGGCCGGAGATTTCAAGGCCCTCTCTTTGACAGATATCCAGATGCTTTTTGTCAATATCGCAGACAGAGACTCTCTGTCCGCCATTTACCAGATGAGACGCCAGAATTCCGCCAATAGCGCCGGCGCCGATAATTCCAATCTTCAATTTCTCCATTTGTTAAACCGCCTTATCGTCAGATTTGGTATACGCGATGGCGCCTGTTGGGCAGACCATAACGCAATGAGGTTCATCTTCACAAGCGCAAAGATCACACCTGACGGCCATTTTTATTTCGTGATTATCTTCCTTGGTAATCGATTTTGAAATGGCGCTGAAAGGGCAAACCATGACGCACATCCAGCATCCCACGCACCTGGATGAATCGTGAAGCATGTCGCCGGTTTCTTTGTCTTGTGAAATACAGCCGTTCATGCAGGCATAAGCGCATAGAGGTTCGTCGCAATGGCGGCACAATCTCTGCCCTTCAAATCTTTCGAAGAGGTCCTGCCAGATAATAATTGCCGCGGATTTTGGTTTGCACCTGCCGAATTTTCGCACAGAGCAAGCCGACGCGCAAAGTCTGCATCCAACGCAAAGATCAGGGTTTGTGTAAATCCTTCTAGTTTTCATCGGCAACCTCCCGGGCTCTTTTCTTTTGCACAAGGCCATCGTTGGTCCAGCCCCGAAGCTCGTAATACCGGTCGAGCATTTTGCCAAATTCAACTCTGTCGATATGATGCCCCTTGGGTCGCCCTTTTGGCATTGGGTCGTCAAAGTATCTACCGGGTAGAGTATCGTCTTTGCGGGAAATTCCTTCAGCCATGTTAATTACTCTCTCAAGGTCAACAACCCCAAGAGCAACGCCCTTTAGCTCTTCAATGGAAATATCCCATCCCTTTACTGTTTTAATCATGGTTTTGAAATGCTCGTAATTGAGGAACTTCGGGCTGTTAAACCCGTGACAGACAAATTTGCAGATTCCAAGAGAATCAACTACCGAATAAATATTCTCATGAAAAAAGACTGTCTTCTCCTTTGTGTCATAAGCGGTGGGATTGGGATTTATTTTATCACCATATATCTGCTTGATAAAGTCCGAAGGCAGATCAAAAATTTCCAGAGTAGGGCGGCTGCGAAGGTGGTCGGCGCCTCTTGAGGATGTGGCAATGCCAAGGGCAAAGCTTTTCAGATATCTCACGTCATGGGGATCAGACTGGGGCAAGCCCTTTACCGCGATCATTCTATGCTTGCTTTCTTCGCCGTATTTATCAACGATTCTTGTTCCCTCGGCCAGAACATTTCCGAAGCCTTCTCTATTGGCGATTTGATATACAAGCTCTTTAATTTTTTTGTAATCACCAAATTCCAAAGGTCCGCCGGTCTCCTTGTCTGTGATAATACCGCTTTGATACGCGTCAATAGCCCAGGCGATCATGGCGCTTACCGATGAAACATCAAGGCCCAGGTCGTTGACGATGTTTTGAAGTTCGATGACATCCTCTGTGCCCGCCACGCCGAGGTTGGCGCCAAGGAGGGAGATGGAAGTGTATTCCGGCCCTTCCCCAACAGGGCTTACGGTGTTTCTATGGCGGCAATGAACAACGCACCCGTAACAGGAGAGCATCTTTTCCACATGCTTGTGAATCTCTTCGGCGTTCAGAGTATCCTCGAACATATTTTCCGTGCTGTTTTTTGTCCGAATGGCGCCAAGGTAATTGCTCACATCATAAAGAAGAGGCGTGCCAACCCTGCCCAGCACTTGTGTGATTTTTGACCCTTGGAGATAGTTTTTGATGTCCATTACTGTTTTTAGATAGAGGGACGGATTGGCGATGGGAACTCCTTTGGCGCCACGAACTACAATCGCTTTTATGTTTTTCGATCCCATGACAGCACCAAGTCCGGCACGCCCCGCGGCGTTTTTTACTCCGGTTCTAAGGCATGCGTATCGAACCAGGTTTTCACCGGCTGTTCCAATGCACGCGATTTCCACATCGGAGCCAAAATCGGCCTTGATCATCTGCTGAGCACGGTTTGTGTCAGTGCCCCAATATTTTTTCCCGGACCTGATATCCACTTTGTTATTTTCGATATAGATTAATGACGGCGCCTTGGCGCGCCCTGTAATGACAAGGCGATCCACTCCGGCAAAACGCATTTCAGGCCCGAAAAAACCGCCGCAATTTGAGTCAGCCAGAACCAGAGATTCCGGGGACTTGGCAGTGACATTAAATCTTCCTGTATTTGGAAGGCCGGAGCCGGTTAAAAGGCCGGCGCCGATAATTAATACATTTTCAGGTGAAAGACCGTCAATGCCCGGCTTTAAATATTTGCGAAGGTAGTACATGTTAAGGCCGCGGCCGCCCAGGTACTTTCTTACAATACGGTCGGGAGTTTCTTCCTGTCGGATGTCGTCTTTCTCCAGGTCGATAAAGCAGACCGTGGTTGCCTGATCTTTGGCGGTCACCATTTCCGCCTCCCTTCTTCACGCTCCTGCCACTTCTCTTCATTGAATCGCTTTTCGTAGTGCTGGGAGGAGCTTACCGAATCAGGCCAGTCCATGGCGCCTTCCATCTCTTTTCGGTTCAGGTTTCTCAGAAGCTCAAACCACTCTCTGCCTTCTTTTAAAATCGCTTTTTCGATTCCGGAAACGTCAATCTTGTCGTTAATGATTTTGAGTAAAAACCCGGCCTGGTCTATTGGACCGATCAGTATCGCGCCAACAAGTTTGCCGTTTCTAAAAACAAGTTTTTTATAGAGATTGTTTTCCGGCGCGCTGTGGCTTTCGATTTTGTAGCCACCCTTTTTTGGATTCACAAGACCCATGGTGACGCAAGTGGCTTTTCCAACTTCAATTGAATTCATGCCCATGGAGCCTTTGTAGGGCGTCTGTTCCCCTGCCATATTGGCGCCGGCGAGCCTGCCCTGAATACTAGCGTTTGGCCAGTTGGCGTTTACAGACCCTTCTCCTGTGATAAAATCATCAAATTCCACAACATCACCGGCAGCATAGATATCTTTAACGCTGGTTCGCAAATAGTTGTCAACAAGAATGCCTCTGTTTCTTTTGATATCAGTTTCAACGATGAAATCAATTTCAGGCGACACTCCCGCGGTCAATAAAACAAGGTCGCAGGGCAGAGTTTTTCCATCTGAAGTTATTACTCCCATGACTCTGTTTTTTTCGGTGATTATTTCCGTGACCGTTCTATTCAAAAGAACTTCTGTTCCCTGTTTAGAAAAAGCCGAAGCCAAAATATCGGATCCGGTTTTATCCATGATAGCGGGCATTATCCTGTCGGCCATCTCTACAATGGCGCATTTTATACCTCTGGCAAAAAGTGCGTATTGAGCCCTGACCCCAATCAATCCGGCGCCAATTAATACCGCATGTTTCGCGTTACCATGTTTTTTTAGAATCTTCTGAGCGTCGGCGTATGTGTGAAAACAACAGACTCCCTCAGAGTTCAATCCAGGAATATCCAACGCCCTCGGCTTGCTTCCAGTAGCGATCAGGGCTTTTTCAAATAGAATTTCATCTCCATCTTCGGTGGTGACGGTCTTTGCTTTGGAATCAAGAGATGTTACTTTTTTATTCTCCAGGATTTCCAGATTCAAGGAGCTGTAGACCGAATCGGGCATAAAGTTGATACCCTTTTCCAAAAGCTCTCCGGCCACCAGGTGGGCGAGCATGGGTTTGGAGTAGGGCAGCCTGCCCTCTTTGGTGATGATGGTGCAAGGACTCTCTTTGTCAATAGCCCTGATAGCAGCCGCGGCGCTCAATCCGGCAATGGAATTGCCGATTAAAAGGTATTTCGTTTTATAACTCATCTAACCTCCAGCCAGATTTGGCAAAAGAGTAATGACGTCATTTTCGTTGATCTGAAAACCGCCCCTTTGATCCGCTGAAATTCTCTGGTCGTTTACAAAAACCCCATAGGTGATTTTCAGATCGCCCGTGTTATCAAGGAGCTCATCTTCAAGTTCAGGACGAGTTTTAATAAGCGCGGCAAAAGCGTCCAGCAGGCTTCCGGTTTCAAAGTCAATGTTAAAGTCCTCTTTTTTCAACATGTCCCCAACGCCGGGAAAAAGAAGAAAACGGATCACGTTATCTTCCTTGTATAAATGACTTTGTATTTTTCAGGATCATTAAAGCAGACATCGCATCCCGCGCCGACCGGATCGGACTCCACCGGCAAACAGACCACTTCGAAAGCAAGCTCTTTGTAAAAATCCACTAGCTCGCTCAAGCGCGGCTCGTCCATGACGGTCTGCCTGGTCCACCCATCTTCTTCAAGTTTCTCTTTTGTAATTGATTCCATTTTCTTCCTCGTTAAAAAAGGTCATCAAGGTCGTCGTCGTCACCGCCGGGCATCTCTCCATGTTCCTGAATATGTTGCTGGATCAATTCGCTCTCTCTTTTTGTGTACATGGGGTCCGTCTCAAAAAGAAAATATTTCGCCTCTGAACCATCCTCGATTTTTTCCAGCAGATCCTGTCTCAAATTTGGGCTTCCGGTTATTGACAGAGTTTCTTTCTCCTGGTTAAGAAGCAGAAACACCCCTTCTGTCTCAGGAACCGTCTCGATGCTCTCTTTTGAAAAAGCAAGACACTTTTCCGGCGGCAAAGGATTATCATCAAATGAAAATCTAAGATCGCACAGAAGACATCTTTTGGCTTCGGCCAAAGCAAGGGCATTGTCAAAACCGGCCTCAATCACATCGAAATTATTGATTCTCTTTTCAGGAGCAAGGCAGGGCATGGCAACTTTTGAAAGCTCGCTAAATCCTTTTATGGGCGTGAAATTCAAAAGAGGCGCGGGCTTTGGATATCCCAGGTCGATAACGCCGGCGCCACCAAGCTCCTTGTCAATGGCAAGAGCCGCTTTTTTACCCGAAGCGATTGCTTCGACCACCGAGCCGGGGCCTGTAGCCGATTCGCCAACCGCGAAGATATTATTGATTTTCGTAGCCATGGTCTTTTCATCGCAAAGGATAAGACCATCTTTAACAGGCAAAGAAAAATTGTCAGGCAAAAAAGATAAATCAGGCTCTTGCCCTATTGAGGCGATAATCACATCCGCCTCAGTTTCCAATTTCGCCTCTTTATTAAACATAGGGCAAAAGAGTCCTTCATCGTCAAACACAGAAGAGCATTCAACCATTTCAAGTTTATATTTCGCGGCAATGCCGGCGGATAGTTTTTTAACTCCGCAAGAGTGGAGAAAATCAATTCCCTCATCCTTGGCGTCCTTGATTTCAAAATCGTGGGCCGGCATCTCATCGGCCGATTCAAGGCAGATCAGGTTTACTTTTTCAGCGCCAAACCTCAGAGCCGACCGGGCTGTATCAATGGCCACATTGCCCCCGCCGATAACCGCGATGGTCTTTTTGGCAAAGAAATCCTTTTCGATATTTCCTTCAGCCACATCACGTAAAAAGGATATTCCCTGAATGATATTGCCGGCGCCGTCTTTTAGAGGCAGCCTTTTGCCCGCCTGGGCGCCCACCGCCATAACGGTAAAATCAAAATCCTGCTCTTTTAGTTTGGCAAGAGCCAACTCCCGGCCCACATTGATATCCGTCTTGATTTCAATCAGGTCGTAGGCGATTATAGCGTCAATTTCCTCGTCCAATATTTCTTCGGACAGCCGGTAATATGGGATTCCATACCTGAGCATGCCGCCGGCCTTTGGCAACGACTCAAAGATGGTTGACGCGTGCCCTTTTTTCGCGAGCCAGTACGCGGTTGAAAGTCCGGCAGGGCCGGCGCCGATTATGGCGATCCTTTTTCCCGTGGCTTTGGCGCCGGACCAATCCTTTGCCAATCCCTCGGGCTCATTTTCAAGAGCGAATCTTTTTAACGCGCAGATGGAGATGGAATCGGAAACCTCCGCCCTTCTGCAATCGGACTCACATGGCGCGAAACAGACCATGCCCAGAACTTTCGCCAGAGGTGTTTTGTTCCTGATAATTTTCGCGGCTTCCCCATAATCTCCCGCGGCGATTTGCCTGATGTATTCCGGTACGTTTAGACCCACCGGACAAATGTTTTTGCACGGGACCAGTTCAGTCTCTCTTGTGGCCCATTTGATATCCTTGTCGGTAAGAGCGCCTGTTGGGCAGACCTCGACGCATTTGCCGCAGAACCGGCAACCCGAGAGGCTCGGTGTAAGGCCAACTGCGCCAACAACAATTTTTCCCTCGATATTCACAAAGCCCAAAGCCGCCTCTTGGCTCTTAGTGGAGCAAGCCCTTATGCAGCGGGTGCATCCGATGCAGAGATTGTAATCCCTGATAAACAGAGGCTCATCAGTTACCTTTGGAAGATTTTGAAATTTATACCGGGGCAGGTCCTGGGGCAGGCCGATAAAATCAGAAACTTTTTTTAATTCACAGCGGTTAAACTGATCGCAGCATCGCTCATTCTCAGGCACGTTGCTTGAGCATTGAGTCAGGCTGCAACCTTCATTTTGCGCGCACATAAGACAGGCGTGAGGGTGGCTCTGAAAAATCTTCGCAAGGCTATTTTTTCTGGATACTTTTATATTCTCGGAATCCGTCAGGACCTTTTGCCCTTCTTTGACTTTAGTATTGCAAGAGAATTCAATTCCGGCTTCCCCTTCGATTTCCACAGCGCAAAGACCGCAACCCTCAAAAGGCGCCTTTGATATTGTCTCTATCTTTTCCGACCCTAAAAAAACCGCGTCGACAGGCGTCACAGTATCAAAAGGCGCCAGACCATTTTTAGCGCAAAGGTGGGGAATGTAAATCTCGTTTTGAAGAGCGGCTTCGAGAATAGTGCTGTCCTTAGAGACTGAAACCTTCTTCCGGTCTATCCAAAAAGTAATCTTGTTCATCGAACAATTACCATGAATGCTTCATGGCGTCATTAGGGCAAGCGTCAAGGCAAGGCAAAACGATCTCGCCCTTTGTCGGCTTGCACGGCGCGCATGAATACTTGATTTTGTTTCTATGTTCCTGGGTTACAGCGCCGACCATATCGTCATAGTCATCCTCGATTATCTCAAGAACGCCAACTGGACAGGCGGCCACGCATGGTCCATCGCACCCGATACACTTATCCGTATCGATGCTTATGTAATATTCGCCGGAACCGTCTTTGTAACCGTAATGGGCAATCACGGGATTCTCCTTGTTAAAATTTACTTCTTGCGTTTTTTCTCATAAAGAGCTTTGCCAAAGAGGGCCGCGCCAAGAGCGCCGGCTATCTGGGTGTCATACTCGGTTGTCATGGCTTTTATACCAAGTTCACCGCAAAGGCGATTTACAACCCCGCTGTTTTTCCCAATGCCGCCGGTAATGGCGAATCCCTCTTCCATTCCGATTCTGTCAAGAAGGGTCACCACCCTGTGAGCCATTGCGGAACAATAAGCGGCGAGGACTTTGTTTTTTGGCCAGCCTGATCGAAGAAGGGAAGCCGCTTCACTCTTGGCGAAGATGACGCAAGTGCTGCTCACCGGCTCCGGCTCTTCTTCCACGGAAAAGGACATGTCGCCCACTTCCTCAATGGGAACCTGGAGCAGGTCCGCGAAAACCTCCATGCCTCTGCCGGTCCCGGCGGCGCATTTATCATTCATCAGGAAGGTGCTTACTTTTCCTCTCTCATCGCAATGAATAGCTTTGCAATCCTGGCCGCCCATGTCGAGTATGGTTTTTACCTTTGGGCCATACATGAAATTTCCACCCCTGGCATGGCAGGCGATTTCCGTAATGGCTTTGTTGGAAAAGGGAACATTTACCCGGCCATATCCGGTGCCAACCACAAAGTTGATGTCGTCAAGGGTCATGCCCGTGTTTTCCATGGCGCCTTCTATGGCTTTATGGGCGCTTTGTGGACTGTCCGAACCGGTGCGCATATTGCTAAAGGCATAGAGTTTGCCGTTGACAAGAATCACCGCCTGGGAACTGACTGAGCCCACATCGACTCCCGCGGAAATAACGTCCGCGCCCCGCCAATCCATGTCTTGGTCGTTCCAATTATATTCTTTCCATCTCCAAAATTCTTTTGCACTCATTTTTTCCTCCCGGATTAGTCGCTGGACGCGGCGGCTAAAGCAGCGCCCAACGCGCCAACGTATTCAGGATCATCAAGAACTGTAACTTCCGATTCCAGACTCCTCTGCATCGAATCGATAAATCCCGGGTTCTTGGCCACTCCGCCTATGATAACTATGTCGTTTTCCACTCCTACTTTTCTCACCATGGAAACGATTCGACTCGCCACCGCGTCATGCACCGCCCTGGAAATATCCTCCTTGGGCGTTTTGGCGTGGATCAGTGAAACCACTTCGCTTTCGGCGAACACCGCGCATTGGGCGTTCATTGGAATGGCTTTCGAGGACAGAAGGGAAAGTGGGCCGAATTCCTCGACAGTCACCTCAAGGGCTCTGGACATGGCTTCTGTAAAGGCACCGGCGCCGGCGGCGCATTTTTCGTTGATCTCAAAGTCGATGACTTTTCCATCAGCGTCGCATTTGATGCCTCGCCCGTCTTCGGCGCCTACGTCAATCACTGTTCGGGCTGAGGGTTTTAGGAAAACCGCTCCTTTGGCCGCGCCTCCCACTTCTGTAATGCCGCCATCGGCAAAATCAATTTCCTGTCTTCCGCCGCCGGTTGAGAAGATTTTATCAAGGTCGTCTTTGGTGATTCCATATTCAAGAAGGGCCCCGTCAAACAACCCGACAGCGGCTTCTTTGGGCTCGAAGCCGGCTTTGGTTATGGATTTGAAAACGACTTCCCCGTCTTTGAGAAAAAGGACCTTTATGGTCTTGGCGCCAACATCAATTCCCGCTGTAATCATTTTATCGCTCCTTCATATAAAGGCTAATCTGTTTTTATTCCCAGAGTTTCCATAAAGGCGTCCATGCGGGACATGGTTCTTGCTTCGTCAAACTCTCTTTCATCGCCCATGTTTCCCTCGAAAGCCATTACCGGGAAACCGGCTTTAAGCAGGGCGAGCCTGTTTTCGGCAAT
>CAYSHR010000054.1:0-11959 GCA_964430795.1 uncultured bacterium | reverse complement strand
GGCGGCAAGGAAGAAGGGCTGCAAAACCTTCTGGACGATCTTCTTGAAATCGTCCTTGATGGACTTCTTTTTATCAGGCACGATCAACTGATGGACTCCTGGGAGAACTGGCAAACCATCGCTCCAGGCAGAGAATTCGACCTTGATAAAATGCCCATTGCTCTTGTTTATGAAACCGTAGCCGAGCCGGGCGGATTGTGGGATATAACCGAGGGAAAAGCTTCTGCCTCTTTTTCACAGATGCTCATGGGACTGATACATCACCTTACCGCGCTAAATGTTGATATGGATATGTCTTTAATTTTTACTCTAATGGATATGGACTTCGGCTCTTACACAACCACCGAGATCATTTCAATCATTGTCGATATGCTTCTGGATATGATGAACAACCCCGCTTATCCTGACTTCCTTACTTACGGAGAGCAGGGCGTGGAAGAGGTCCAAGTCGCGGGCGCGACCATGGGCCTGGGGTTTATTGCCGCCCACGAAACCATTGAAAATATGAGAAACGACATGGGAGACCAAGAAGTTCTGGGCAGTGTAGATTATAACGAAAACGGCATATGGGATTATGGCGAGCCCTATATTGTCCCTGTTTTTGGAGAGTTGGACTCAGATGAGGAAGAGGCTCTCGCGGCTTTTGACCAGCTCTTTTTTGCTCTTGGGCAGAGCTTTTTGGATTACACCGAATATGATAACGATCCCCAATCGGCGACGCCCTTTTGCCTTTGCGAACTAAATCCCCTCTTTGACGTTCTTAACATCCCCCTCTTTTTTCCGGATATCGATCTTTTTACCATTGATATCGGCGCCCTTTATGTTGATCCGGACACCGATTTTATTCGCGATGAATTGAAGTTGATTCTAAACCTGCTGGCTCTTGTTCTGCCGCCGCCACCACCTTATTGATCCCGATTCCTTTGATTGAATAAGCTTCTAATGGCCGGCGCCATCTCTATGGAAAGTCCGCGGCACATCGGACGCCTTTATCGTCCAGACGAACGCCGGGAACCCAAATCTGTCTGTAAAAAGTCAACATCTCAACCCGCCTTGAATACCAGGAACCTCCTCGAGCGATTCTTTGATTTCCTAAAAGTGGGGTTTTAGGGTTGACCCACTCCTTAACGTTGCCCGCGACATCAGTAAGGCCGTAAGGGCTGTCACCTTCAGGAAACGAACCTACAGGGGCGGTAAAACGAAAAATGTCTTTCCAATCGGACATAGCCGTGGTGGCTGTGCATTCGGTGCCACAGATATTTCCCCTGGTTTCGTCAGGCAATTCCTTGCCCCATGGATAGCTCCGACCGTCGGTTCCCCTGGCTGCCTTTTCCCATTCATTTTCTAAAGGGAGTCTCTTTCCTGCCCATAAACAATATCGTCGCGCCCCAAAATAAGGTAGTAGAGCCGGGTGGTCGGGCTTGTCACATTCTTCACAATATCCTGTGCCCAAAGCTGGAAGGCACATCTTTTCATTCACGCACCGAGCATAATCCCCATTGGTGACTTCTGCTTGATCAATGTAGAAGGATTTCACGTAACGGGTTTTTAACCGGAGCCTTAACTCATTTCCGTGGGGATGCTCATAAGCCCCGATTAGGGCTTTTCCCTCTGGGATGAAAATCATCTTCGACAGGTCAATTTTAGCAGGCTCAAGACCCCACCTGATATCCTTTCGCAACTCCTTGTAAAGCCTCTTTTGCCAAGGAGAATCGTGATCATACATGCCCCACAAACAGCTCTCAATATTGGGAGTGGGCTTTTTTGTCCGAGGCCGAACAGGCTCTTTCTCCACCTTTTCCGGCAACCAAAGAGCCAGCGCGATCAATACAAATAAAATGAAAAAAATGGCAATATTCCAACGCCGGCGTTTTATTCCCCTGGCGAATTTTATCCAGATTATTCTGGGTGATCGCACTCGAACCATATCTTGCCTAAATGCTGTTTTTGTATAAATAAAAAGCAAGATTGATTCGCGGCCGTAATATCATTCTTGTTAATGGTGACGGCGGCAATGAACTACTGCTTCTGTTTTACTTTTGGCCCTAGAGTTTTTTCAGGTTCCTCAGCGGTCTATTCAGCCTCAGCGGGGCCTATGGTCTTTTCAGCCTCCTCGACCTGCTCAGGTGAAACAAGACCCATTTCCAACTCGAACTGTTTCAGAAGCTCATTAGCGCGGATTTTTTCTGATTCCTCTTCCGCGTTAAACCCATCGGCGTCCATACTATCAAGAGCCATTTCCATGCGGGCTTCATTAAGAGCCGAATCCTGGTCGATTTTCGAGATCATCTCGTCATGGGTCTGATCGATTCCTGAAACCTCAAAGCTCTCCATGGCGTCGGCGACTTTCTTTTGCCATTTGCCCTGCTTCGCTTTCTCAATAGCTCGCAATGCTTCCTGCCGTTTTATCTCTTTCTCCTTAACAAAAGCCTTTTTTACTTTCATCGCTTTTTCATAGGCTGCCTGGGACATGGTCACCTGCTTCTCAAGATCATCAATGTCGGATTGGGCTTGTTCCAGAGATACGGCGAAGTTCATAGCCAGGTCTCTGCGGTCAGCCGAAAGTGTGGCTTTTATCTTTGCTTTAAGGTCCTCGACTTTTCTCTTTAACTTATCCAGTTTGTTTTTTTGCAAGGTCATATTAGCCTTTATCATAGCAATATTTTCGTTAATGGCCGGGATTTGCTCCTCCATCTCTCTTAAATTCTGCTCAAGAATTTTCTCCGGGTCTTCAAGGCTATTCAGGGCGCTGCCCCACAAGGAACTCCACCAACGGGAAAGACGACTGAAAAAGGACATTATTTCTCTCCTTACCTAAAATGAAAACAAAGACTTATAACTGTTTGTACATCTCAAAAAAAACAGGGTCAAGACATTTTGTGACTATTTTACCTCGTTTCAACCGAAATATTACACTTTTTAAGATTTTTCATTTTTGAAAAGGCAGCAGACAGAACATCACGGAGAATCCCCTTTATTCTCTTTGGCGGATTTTACAGGTTGACAGTGGGATTTTTCAATAATAGTGATGGATATCACATTTTTATGGATATGGTTGAATTATGGATGAGTTTGATTTTCTGGTCCCCTGCCCTAACTGTAGCGAGAGGATTTCAGACAAGTCGGAGCAATGCCCTTGTTGCAACGTGGAATTGGTTCCGGTGGCGTCAGGGGTAGGACTTTTGCTAAAATATCGTTTCTGCGATGAATGCGGTCAAAAGACAGAGACTCACGGTCCCTGCCAGGGTTGTGGCTCGGATCCCGCTGAAGTTAAAGAAGCTGAAAATATACCAAAACCGGCAGAGAAAAGGGACCTTCCTTATGTTGGAACACCCAAGCTGGTGGTAAAGCCATGGGATCATCTTCCCAACCCTCTAGCCAGGTTCATGAGCAAAAAGACCATGGCGAATTGGGGTTTTGGTTATGATCTCAGGTGGGCTTATCTAATTATCGGCGTAGCTTGCTTTTTTCTCTTTCGTCTCTTCTTCGTTTTACTCTTCTGGCAATACGACACCCTGTTTGATCCCTTCTACCTTTCTTCCGATCTTATTCATGGCGTTCTGGTTGGCAGTTTGGTGGGCATGCGTGGCAGCGGCGCTGGAAAAGGAGCCAAATTCGGCGCCCTGGTAAGCTTCCTGTTATCTATGGTGCTGCTATTTCCAGTGGTTATCCTCGCGTTTATCGGCATTACCTTTTTAGTGCCTGAGGCTTTTAAGGTCGGCGGGCAGGCCATAGTCAGCCTATGGTTGGGTCTTTCAGGAATGTCCACGATTAAGGGAGCCATTGTCGGGGCTTTCGTGGGATTTTATATAGACCACGCCAGAGAATGATAGCTCATTAAACCAACCCTCTCCTTTGGGTGTGGGCGGTTCGCGAACCATCCTTACAAGCAATTGGCCCAAAGACGAGGGATTCAAGCCCCATAGTGGGACCTTAACGTCCGTCAAGACCGAAAAGCGACTTAAACCGCCAGTTCTTCCCCTCCTTTACCAGGGTCAGTTCTTTTCCGTTCACTTTATAATTCACCTCATCCCCGGAGCCCGAGACCTTCTCTATATTCGGCTTGCCATAACCAAGGGTGGGGCCGGTCGGCACCACGTAATTACCGAACACATAAGCCTCCCGTTTGCTTCCGCTGTAGCCATCGAGTTCGCTTTTGTCCGGAATAAGGCTTTCCGCATTTTGCTTCCACCACTCTATAGCGGGCTTTGAAAAGCAGTCGATGGCCCTGCTATAAGCCAGGGGATCGGTTACCGACTTCAGATACCGAGCCTTGGCTAAATAGGTCTGAATTGTCTTCTCGGGAGTAGCCAGGTAGTCCTTTCCTTCATCGGCGCATGCTCCAAAAAGGGCAATCATCATTATTAACGCCACCCACCAGATCAGATTCTTTCCCGCGACAGTCATATCTTCCTCCTCCTTATCTGTACAGTTTTGAAAAGCCTCGCTTCCTGTCCCCGCCATGACTATATATCATGGAAAATTCAGATCAGCCTTTCCACTTTTTTCAATCTAGCAAACAGCTCTCGGTTGAGCAAGGGTGGTATTGAATATGCCGGCTTCATCTTTTTTCCCTCAAATCTTTGGGGAAAATAAAATGAGCAGTTTTCTTGACACATAACAGAACATTCATTACTTTTAAACCTATACAAACTTATGAATTCTGTTTGAGTAACGTGATTTGGAAAATCTCACTCAGGTTTTCCCTTTGATGATTTTAAGGAAAAAGTATAATAGTCTACTTTTTCTAAATTATATATTTGATGGAGATTACCCTTATATGGACTCCATTACTGCCAGGAGTTGTTTATGTCCGATAATAGCGGGAATGAGACGGATAAGGTTGATCAAAAGAAACAGGAGAATCAGAGCCCTGATGAAAAGGGGAAGAGATTGAGTTTCAAAGATCAGAACCTAAAAGGCAAGAAATTCAAGCAAAAGGATTTTACAGGGGCGAATTTCTCAGGCGCCAACCTCAAAAACGCGAAATTTATTGATTGCGTATTAAAAGGCGTGGACTTCTCAAAAGCAGACCTTACAGGAGCAAGATTCGAAAAAGGCACATTTGAAGGAGTTGTTTTTGTTGACGCGGTTCTAACAAGAGCAAGAATTAAAAATAGCTTGTGGAAAAATGTCAGCGCGAAAGGCACGGATTTTTCCAACTCAGCCTTTCAAAAATCCAAGTTCGAGAATTGCCGGTTTCAAAGTTGCGGCTTTTCCGGCGCCGCTTTTTACAACTTTGAGATAATGGCCGGTTCATTTGATGATTCCTCTCTTGATCAGGTAAGAGCCCCGGATATAAAAATTGAGTCCACGGTTTTTATTAAAACCAAATTACACAGAGTGGATATGGTCTCGGCGAAATTAAAAGATATTGAGTTTGAAAATTGCGACATTAAAGAGAGTGATCTGTCGGGCGCCAGGATGATGGAAGTAAATTTCAAAGAGAGCTCTTTTGAAAAAACTGAAATGATAGCCTGCGATTATTCCGGTTCAACTTTTGACAAATGTGATTTTAATAGAGCGATAATCAAATACTCAAGAGGATTGTCGGAAGAAACCCTTGCCATGATAAAGGAGCAAGGCGGTAAAGTCGGACTTGACCTGGTGAGAAAAGGAACCAATTTTCTGTTTTATACTAAAAATGGAAGAATCATAGTCAGCCTGTTAATTATTGTTTTTGTTGGTTACATCGCTTTTAGGATGATTGTTCCCACAAGCTGGAGTTATGGGGCCCTCCAGGCCGAAGCGACAAAAGCCAAGCAGGCGGGAGATTCTGATAATGTCAAGAAGTACAACAAAATAATAGTTGAAAAATATGGTAATGACCAGCAGAGGTTAACAATTGCCCTGCTTGCTCTTGGTCAGGTCTATATAGAAGAGAACAATTTTGAACAGGCTGCTATTTTCCTGCAAAGAGCGTATGAGGCCAACAAGGACAATTCCCACAATATGCCGGAACTCTTATCAGGTTTAGGTGAAGTTTCTCTGAGGAAGAAGGAATTTAAGAAGGCTGGAAAATGGTACGGTATGATTTTGGAAAAGGTTTCCGACGCCGGCTACAAAAGCATTGCCAAAATTGGAATGGTGCGTATGTACAAAGGGATTGGAGAGGTTGAAAAGGCTCTTGAGCTGATTAACTCATCACTTAATGAAATGGCGATTGATGATGTTGTCGCTCCCCAATTTATCGAGTTGAAAGTAAAAATACTGGTAAATGAAAAAAGATATGATGAGGCTTTGGAGGCATTGAGAGGGCAGTTGAATAGTGAAACCAGGGAGGTTCAGAGAAGCGCCTATTTCCAGATGGCTACCATTGAGAGAAAACGCGGCAACAAAGAGAAAGCCAAAGAGATTTTCCAGGAGATGGTAAAGCTGTTTCCCGAGGCTCAACAATTTTTGGATAACGCCAACATTACCAAGGCTCAGGACCTGTTTGCCGCCGAAAAAAAGGAGGAAGGTCAGACCCTACTTCTTGAGACAATAGATAACGCCTTGTCGCCAAAAACAGTGAGAGAGGCAAAAGCCATGTTGGCTATGCACTATCTCTATTCCAACCGTTCTGATGAAGCGGAGAAACTTTTTGATGATGTGCTCAAGGAAATAACACCTTCAGATCATGATTACTGGAGCTTGAAAATCAATTATGCCGCCCTGATCCGCAAAAAAGGGGACAATGAGAGGGCCATGAAGCTTTTGAATGAAGTTATCGAGGGCGAATCCGATGACATAGGAGTTCTACAATGGGTTTATAGGGAGAGAGCCGAAAGCCATAAAATCAATGGCAATATAGATAAAGCCATTAGCGATTTGAAAATAGCCAGAAAATATTCCGAGGATGACAATAACAGGGATGAAATAGCATTATACACGGTTCAGATTGCCGCATATCATGGCGATCCTGATGACGCCATAGCCCTTTATGATGAATATGATAAGGAGATTAAGGACAAGGAGAGACACAAAAGAATGACAGAGCTTCTTGCAGGCGCCTACATAAAAGGCGACAAGCCTAAAATGGCCATAACCATCTTTGACAGGATTTATAAATCTTGTAAAAAAGACGAAGAATGCCGTATGCAGTTTTTCATTGAAACAATAAACGCTCTTGTCCAAATGGGAAACTCAGTGGAAGCTTTGGAAAAATTCAAAGAGATGTGCCAGTGGAAGGATGAAGAATTCACAGTGTCATTTAACAGCAATCTGGTCTCAGGACTTTTTTATGATATGAAAGAAGCCGATGAGTACTTTA
The DNA here is from genome assembly GCA_964430795.1 of uncultured bacterium. Taxonomy (GTDB): domain Bacteria; phylum Lernaellota; class Lernaellaia; order JACKCT01; family CAYSHR01; genus CAYSHR01. The sequence goes on along the minus strand of CAYSHR010000054.1, from coordinate 4,707 downwards.
TTACATTTTATAACAAGGTTATTGCTTATAAAAAGGAAGTAAATACCTTGGATAATAATTATTACACAACGTTAAACAATCTGGCAGATAAATATCAGCATATGGGAATTCTCGACAAGGCCGAGGAACTCTATAGCGAGACTATTAAAAACTCGAAGGATCCCCATCCTGTGATGCATGCTTTTGAAAACAGAGTCCGTTTTGCCTTTGAGCAAAATGATTATGAGGGCGCTAGAAAAATAATAGAGGAATATGCCAAAATCGGGAACGAATCCGCGAAATTCAACGCGACACTTTTCATGGCAGACCTGTTAAGCCGAATAAAAAAGGAAAAAGAGGCTATTGAAAGTCTTGAAAATCTTGTTGATGATTGTATCAACCAGGATTGCTGCAGAGCGGTTGACCAACTTCACGTCTTGTATAGAATGAAGGAGGAGAGAGGAAAACTCTGGTCCTTATATGTGAAAAGCAAGGAAAAATGGAGTGACTGCTGGGCTCTGGAAAATATTAGAAATGAATTAAACATGGAATAGAGTCAGAAGAAGAAATCCAATATTTCGTCAAAGGAGTCGATGATCAAATCAGGTTCCTTTTCTAATAGAGCCTCTCTTTTACCAATGCCGTAAGTAACCGCCGCGGTTGTGCATCCCGCCCTTTTCGCGGCTTCAATGTCCATAACCGTATCTCCCACGAAAACCGTATTTTCCGGCTTGACGCCAAGGAGTTGGCAGGCGGATAAAACAACTGCCGGATGGGGTTTTCCAGGCATATTGTCCGTACCCTGGATATGATCGATAAATTCATCCAGGCCAAGAACCCGACAAACCCGTTTTGCCATAAAGGACATCTTGGCTGTGGCAACGGCTGTTTTTACATCATGTTTTCTCAGCGATTTCAGAGTATCGATCACCTTCGGATAAATTTTGGTGTAAATATGACAATGATCATAAAAGTGCTCCTTGTAAGTCGCCACCGCTTTTTCTTCTGTTTTTGGATCGATATCAGGAAGAAGTTCGTGAAACATGGTTTTAAGCCCTTTACCAATCCAGGGCGTAACGTCCTTTTCACAAACGCTCTTTTTGCCAATGGCCTTTGCCGCGAAAACCACAGAGGCGGCGATATCTTTCTTTGAGTCTATCAAGGTCATATCAAGATCGCAGACAAGGGCGGAATAGTTTTTCATTTAAGCCGTTCCTTTTATAAAAATTGTCAATTTCCATATATTTACCTGGAAATTTCCAGTCCTGGTAATTTTCTGTTAATATAACTGGTCACAATTGACGGAAAAATCAACATCTTTTTATTGGAAAAACAGGTGCCCAGACATTTTACCTTCCATCTTCTGATCTTCTTTCTCGCTTTTTTTCTCCTGGTTGTCACAGAGGAAAATTCAATTGGCAAAAGTGATAACAGCGACGAAAAGGAAGAGGTTGACCAGGGGTACTGGAATGTCACCGATACAGGTCAAAGCAGATTAAGAATAAAAGCCTCAACAGTTATCAGCCTCTATTACCTTCTTCCTACAATTACAGATAAGGATGACCCCAGGATTGATCAGAACAACCAGCCCGAGTTCAATCTACGTAATGCTTACATACGTTTTAACTCGGATATTGGCGGTGGCGCTTTTGTGCTTATGTCCCTTGGGGGAAGAAGGGTGGGCTTCCTTGATATCAATGACGACGGTGATAATGACGATCCAACCTACGGGCAACTCTCTGTGGTTCTTGACAGGGCGTCTCTCTACTATTTTGCTCATGACGCCATTAAAATAGAAGCTGGAGTGATCCGGCTGCCCTGGTCCTTTACATCAGAAGACACCTGGGGTTTTTCCATTGCCGCCAGCGGCGCGCCCCGCAGATATGGAATGGTGGAGGATTCGGACCTTGGTGTTGGATTAATGGGTGAGTTTCCTTTGCGAATCGGCTCCTATCACTTTGCTGTTTACAATGGCGAAAAGAACGTTCATCCCGAGGGAACATCCCATAAAGCCACAAGTTTAAAACTTTCTTTTCGCCCTCTATATCACGCCGGCGCCTATTTTAAATCCCTCATGGTTTCCGGTTTTGGGGAATATCGAAAAGTAAATGACCCTCCCGGAGACAAGATTGACACCCGGGTAAGCTGGGCGACATTGATATTCTATGGAATCGCCCCCGTGGGATTTGGCGTTGAATGGATGACCGCCCATAATTTCTTTGACGAATCCCGGCGTCCCCGGTTGGCCGGAATAGGATCCGCCTTTATGACGGTGGAGACTTCCTGGTGGTCCAACATCTTTATAAGGGCTGATGTCAGAGACCCTGATCTTTCACAAAAACATTCTCGTAAGAGCACCAGGAAATCATTTATTACCCAAAAGTACTTAAGAACAGATGATGACGGCCGGCTTTATATTATGGCCGGCGCCAGGTTTTTACTGGATGGCAGAATATCCATATCCCCATGGGTTGAAGGTATTTTTTACCAGGAGGTTTATCACGGCAAAAATATAGCTCCATCAGTAAAAGTAAACACCAGCCTTTCTTTGCGGTTTTAGCTTGGAATATTTTTTGTAATATCTTTTCGTTTTGAGATAGTATGCCCAACTATGAGTAAAGTAATTTATGGAATCCACCCTGTTTCGGAAATCCTCCGATATATGCCCAAAAATGTTAAAACCTTGTGGATTGACAAATTGAAAAAAGAGAAGGTTGAGAAAATAGCTCTTCTGGCCGGGAAAAATAAAATCCCCATGGAGTTTGTAAGCCGTGCTTTTCTGGACAAGGAATGCAAAAGGGCAAAACACCAGGGCGTAGCCTGCAAAGCGGCTGACTTTAGCTATGTATCGCTTAAGGAATTTCTTGAGAGGAAAACCGAAAAAAAGAGGCTCATTGTAATAGCTGACCAGATTCAGGACCCTCAAAACCTGGGCTCCATGTTAAGGGCAATGGGCGCTTTTGGCGCGGACCTTTTGATAATCGGTAAAAGGCGAGGCGCCGGCATTACTCCGGCGGTGATAAAAACTTCTGAAGGCGGCGCTCTTGTTGTACCTGTTGCCAGAGAGAATTCCCTGTCCAATACAATTGAGAGATTAAAGAAAAATGGGTTTTGGGTGTATGGTCTGGACGTAGATGGAGAATCTGATTTGGACAGCCTTGATTTAGAGGATAATATCGTCCTGGTGGTTGGAAGCGAGGGCGGAGGTCTTTCAAAGCTGGTCAAAGAAAAATGCCATGCTCTTTGCAGATTGCCCCAGTCCGGAAAAATTCAATCGCTAAACGCCGCCATGGCGGTTACCTGCGCCTTATACGAAACTGGAAAACAGAGGCAAAAGCCGAAAGAAAAATAATTATGAAAATTGACAATTTTCTCCAGGAAACTTATATTTGCGAACCAAACAGGTTTTAAGGAAGGTAAATGGATTTTGTTTTTGGACCGGTAGCCTCAAGGCGATTGGGATACTCCCTTGGCGTGGAGGTGGCGCCTGAGAAAACGTGCAGTTTCAATTGCATATATTGTCAGGTTGGCGCCACCAGGTCCTTGACTGACAAAAGAGATAGATATGTTCCCACCGAAAAAGTTTTATCGGAATTGGAGCAATCCTTGCCCCAGGATGATTTGCATTATGTAACTTTTTCAGGTTCCGGCGAGCCCACATTAAATAAGGACATGGGCATTGTCATAGATAAGATCAAAAGCCTTTGCGAGACTCCGGTTTGCGTGATTACAAACAGCTCCCTTATTCACAGAAATGATGTTCGAAAAGACCTTCGAAAGGCCGACCTTGTGATTCCATCTCTTGACGCGGCAACTCAGGAGGTTCTGGAAAAGATCAACCGCCCTATAAAGGGCGTAACCGTTGAGAAGATTATTTTAGGGCTGAAGAAATTCAGAAAAAGTTTTAAAGGCAAGATGCGCCTTGAGATAATGCTTGTAAAGGGGGTTAATGATGGAATTGACCACCTGGCGAAATTGAAAGAGGTGGTCAAAGAGATAAACCCCCATCGGATTGATCTAAACACAGTGATCAGACCTCCGGCATTGGATATGGCAAAAGCTCTTGGCCAAAAAGAGATGGATCGTATTCAGGGTCTTTTTGGCGAGAAAGCCAAAGTCATAAACAGCTTTGATAAAGTCGCCGGTTTTGATCCGGGCGCCGGTCTCGACGAGGAGATTTACCAGCTTGTCAGAAGACGGGGGATAACCTTAAAGGACCTCACCACAAGTTTCGGCCTTCACAAGGACGTAGCCGTTGATGTTCTGAATCGTCTGCTGGCAAAGGGCAAAATAAAGAAAATGACCCACACCGGTCAGACCTATTACAGAGAGAATTACTGATTTGACGAGCCTTATATCCAGGCGGTTTTTAAGGTCAGTCTATTTTGACGCTGGAGAGAAAAGGCAAAATAGAAGAGACGATGGCGCCGTTTCCAATAAACGAGATTGAATCCAGAACCACTTCCCCGGTTTCTTTATCCACAACCTTGCCTTTAATATTTTTCCAACTTTGGATGGGATTGAAAATAGAGAATTTCTGGGTGCCTCTATAGATATACTCTTCGCCGTTTTTTCCCACAAATTCGAAAGAGTACTCAACCTCATCAATGCCCTTTAGAATCAGTTTGCCGTTGAATATTTCAGAATTTTCGGCGATACCGGGCAAAGAGACATAGGAGCCCTCCACAAAATGCCATTTCATGAAATTCTCATCATCTTTTGGGTCAA
>CAYSHR010000053.1:0-11996 GCA_964430795.1 uncultured bacterium | reverse complement strand
GCTCAAGAGCGCCGGTGCCCCGCTGTTGTTTATCGAAATCGTCAAGAGCCGTATCATCGGTGGATTCAAATCCCACATAGGCGATTTTCAGCCCGGCCCGGGCAGCTTTTTTAATCAGCTTTGGATGACAAGTAATCGTATCAACACGGAGAAAGGCGAAAGAGGGTTTCTCCAGTTCTCGCGAACATATTTTATCAAACAGGTTGCCATAGAACTTTGGCTTTGCCGCGAAATTGTCATCTACAAAAGCGAATTGGCTCGCGCCGATATTGTCAAGGCATTGCATCTCCTCAATAACCCGGGAAACGGATTTGAATCGCTGCCTGGCGCCCCAAAAACCCGACACCCAACAGAAGCTGCATCTATAAGGGCACCCTCTTGAAGTCTCAACCGGACCAACAAAGGCGGTGGACCCCGCGAGAAAATCGAATTTTTGCCCTTTTAACAGTTCGAAATCAGGCATGGGAGAGTCATCAAGATTTTGGATAAATGATCGATCCTCTGTTCGAAAAACAGCGCCTTTTTCTAAAAAGGAAATTCCTGAAACTTCAGATGGATTTGTTCCTCTATCCATGGCGTCCACCAGTTCGGGAAAGGTCCTTTCTCCTTCCCCGCGAACCACCGCGTCCAGCCCAAGCAGAAGCCATCGCCGGTCATAATATGTTGCGTGATGCCCTCCCATGACCACCGGTTTATCCGGCCATCTTTCCTTCACGATTTTCAGGGTGATTTCGTTATTTATGGCGGAAAAAGGAGTGTAGGCGGAAATGGCTATCAGGTCGTGGCTTTCAATAAGATAAAGATATTTTTGGCGCGAAAGGGGCTGATTGGCGGCGTCGCAAAAAGTTACATCATGCTTGCCTTTTATTGAAGCGCTCAAAATTGCCTGAGATAATGGAGGGATTTTGCATATGTTTTTTACAAAGTCATTTTGAATGGGCCATGACTGGTGAAAAGTCTGGGGAGTCAATAGAAGAATTCGCATTATCTTTTCTTATCTTTTAGCATCCTTTGAAGTTATTCTTCCGCAAAAACCTTGTCAAGAAATAAGGGTTAGGCCCATACGGTCAATCTGCGGATAAAGGACCGGATGGCACCCATGATCTGCCCTTTGTTGGGCAGCAATCTGAAAAACCTGTAAGCCCGAAAGGGGTTCAAATAAAATAACAGGTTGGCGTCTCTCCTAATTGCCTTGAGGCGAGGCGTGGGAATTTTGGAGACGTTTGTTTCGGTCAATAGAAAATCGTAACATTGGGTGACTTTCCTTTCGTCATTCACGCAAAGGCCCGCCATATCGAACAATTCAGTTCCCGGATAGGGATTTACAATATTAAAAGAGGCCAGATGAAGCTGGGAATTTCTCGCGAACTTTACAGTGCTTAAGGCTTCCTCCTCTGTTTCTCCGGGGAATCCAAGCATGAAGAATCCCCATGTAATTATGCCCTGCTTCTGGGCGTTTCGAATAAACTCTGTAAGCTTGTCGAGTTTTCCGTGCTTGTGAATCATTTCTTGGAGCCTGGGCGAGGCGGTCTCAACCGCCACGGCGATTTTATATGTTCCCATCTTTTTAAGAGCTAAAAGGATTTGGTCATCGGCCATGTCAGCCCGTATGCCGTTTGAAAAATTAAATGCCAGATCCATGGCTGATCCAGCGACTTTATCGGCAATTTCCAGCAACCGGTCTCTGTCAATATTGAAGGAGTCATCTAAAACACTGATTTCTTTGATGCCGTATTCGCATTTCAGAATAGTCAACTCTTCCAAAACATGGCAAGGGGATCTGGAGCGGAATTTTTTTCCAAAAACATTATGGCAATAGGCGCAACGAAATGGGCAGCCTCTTGACGTAAAAATTGACATATATTCTTTGTGGGCGAATATCTGCCCCTGCCTTGGCAGATCAAAGTATTTTTCTACCTCGATCATATCCCAGGCCGGATGTCCAAACTCCTCAAGGGGGATATCAGGGATAGACCGTGGAATAATTGCCGGGTTCCCATTTATCAAAAATCCAAGACCGGGTATTTCAGGTTCCATGTCTCCTTTTTCCAGAGCGTTAAGAAAGGCCGGAAAGAGCAGCTCGCCCTCTCCATGACAGGTGTAATCGATGTTCGCGTCACGGATCAGCCGGGATTCCAGGGTCGAGACCGCGGGGCCTCCAACTATTGTGATTATCTCTCTGTTTACCTCTTTGCATCGACGGCAGAGTTTTTGCGCCTCGTCTGCCTCATAAGCCATTGCTGATACACCCAAAATATTGGGCTTAAAATCACTTATCTGCCTTTCCAGATATTGAGGATCATCTCGATGTAGCCTCAGATCCCGGATACGAACTTCATCGGACCGCTCTTTTTGGCAAGCGGCAGCAAGGTACATGGCGCCCAGTGGCTGGTGCACCATAAAGTTACTCGCGTCTTTAAATGGTATGACAAGAAGAATCCGAAGCATGGTTTATAATTTCCACTTAAATTTAAATCAGAGGATATTTTATCATAAAATTAATGACAGGTTCCGGCCTTTGACATGGATTGCCCAATCGATGAATATTGGTAACGTGTTTTTCACGCACCGGTTAAAGGCGTCAATCCTCAAGCATCACTACCAGGTCATGATAGAGAACTTTCCCGGTTACAGGGAAAAGAAGCCGGGCGGTTATATAAACCAGTTGGTCCAGGTAGTCGCGAAATAAATTTCCTGTTTGCACCTGCCCCAGAAATAATATTTTCATTCCGGAAAAACCAAAATTAATACGGATTTTTTCCAAGGACTCCTTTGAAAAACCGAAAAGATGGTGTGGCGGCCCAAGGAGATCAAAAACTGACTCTTTTTCCGAAATGGGATTCTTCAGCCTGGAAGGATGGAGTTTTTCAAGAAACCGGAATCGGTTGGCCCAGCGAATAAACGGAACATTCGGCACTCTAATAAGCACTACGCCGCCCTTTTTCAACATTCGTTTCACTTCACTCATGGCTTTGAGAGGATCAGTCGAGTGCTCAAGAACCCACCACAGGGTAATCAGTGAGAAGGAATTGTTTTCAAAGGGCGCGTTTTCAATTTGCCCTTGAACGATTCTTTGATGACCGGATTTTGAAGAGGGAGGATTGATATCCAGCCCGGTGGCATCCCACCCCAGGGCAGTCAATCTCGATAGGAAACCACCATACCCGCAACCTACATCCAGGGCTTTGCCGTGTTTCAGATTAGTCCTTATATATTCGATGGCCGCCTTATGGGCTTTTTTAGAAAAGGATTCGTATTGAGCTTCTCCCAACTTGTGGCCCAGGTCGTTGTAATAAGATTCCAATTCGGTTGTTAAAGGCATGGGATGAACAAAGATGGTATCGCACTTGTGGCAAAGAAAAATTGTAAAGCCCTTTTCCTCTTTGAGCTTTTGGGTTGATGGAGTTGTACATACAGGGCAAGGCGGCCTATTCATCGGTATTGCCTTATCAATCGCAAAAGGATGCTGAAGAAAACTTTGAACTGAAGGGTGAGTTCATAAAAAGTGCTGATTCCCATTATTCGTTTTAAAATATATCTTGGGCGAAGGTAGAACTTTCGATAAGCCAGCGCCCTCATTTTCCATACGGTTTCGTAATCCAGAGAAGGAACATCAATGGCCGGGCGGCTGACATCATCGAACATATCTCTCTCGGAGAGGACCCACCCTTGCTTACGTACGGATTCTCCCAAGCGGGTACCCGGATGGGGCATGGGAAGGCTGAAGGCGGCGTAATCGCAATCGAGTTCAATGGCAAGGTCAATGGTTTTACGAATAGAGTCTTCAGTCTCGCCGGGCATTCCAATGATAAAAAAGCCCACCGTTCGAATATTTAACTGCCTGGTGATGGCAAAAGCTCGGCGAATCTGATCAATGGTGACACCTTTGTTCATCTCCTTGAGAACATTGTTATCCCCACTTTCCACGCCGAATTCAATGGTCTTGCAACCCGCCCTCTTCATCAACGCCAGAACCTCTTTGTCAACCGTATCCACCCGGGTTTGGCAGGTCCAGGAAAGGCTGATTTTCCTTTTTATAATGCCGTGGCAAAATCTTTTTACATATTTTCGATCAGTAACAAAGTTTGAATCGTGAAATATTACATGCCTGAAATTCAACTTCTCCAAGCCCTCTAACTCGTCCATTACATTGCCAAGTTCCCTCTGCTTGAAAGGTATTTGGGAGGGAATACAAAAATTGCATTTGTGGGGGCAGCCAATGGAGGTCATGGAGACGGCAAATCTGTCGGTATGGGATACGGGCATGACATAGCGATTAACCGGCAACTGATCATGCAGGGGAAAGGGGTAGGAAAAGAAACCGGGAGTGGAGTTTTCGCCCCGAACCAATCCGGATTGAGTGCGGGTTATCATGTCCATCGCGGGGCGCCGGCCCCTAAGATAATCAAGAATATGGACTGTTGTGAAATCAAGGAGAACAGCGTCTAAAAAATCATACTTTTTTAGATATTTTTCGCCTTGCATAAGAAGATAACCACCATTCCCGATCATCAGGGTTTCAGGGTCGGACTGTTTCAGCTTTTCGATAAAAGCCAGGTCCGTTTCCATGCTGGCGGAACTTGTAAGAAAAACCACGGCTTTGAATTTTTTGGCGGATAATTCCAAAAGCAATTCATCAGGTTTTTTCTTTAGAACAATGGCGTCTATAAGGGTGACGTTATAGTCATGGCCCAACCTTCCAGAAAGAACAAGCAGATCAATCTGGGGCCAGTAATAATTTGCTTTGGAAACAGAGGTGCAATATTTGTCTCTGGCAAAAAGCTGATCTCCAGGTGGATTAATTAATAACACACCTTCTTTATCAATGCTCGAAGCCAAGACCGGTTCCCCATCTTCGTTTTTGTTAAGTTCAGCACTCATAAGATATTTTCATTCCAAAGTCAATATACTCCAGCCATGAGGAAAAAGCCTGGTTGGTTAAAAAGAAAGCCGAAGGGTTTTAAGGATTCGGCGGTAAACGGTTATGCAGAATTTCATAAAGTCCTACACCATCTTTTACAGCTATCTCCTTTAACCACTTAACCGGAAGAAATTTTAAAGGGCTTTTTTCCGGCGCGAAAATGTATTTTACGTCCTTATATGGACTCAATATATCCCCGGCCCTAACAGGGTCTGCTGTTGAGAAAATCAGGCGGGGAGTTTCTGATATGGAATCTATTATGGGCCTGGGAATAAAGAAGTTGGTTCGTTTATCCAAAAGGGAATGGGCGAATATCCTATGCCCGGAGAAAAAAGAATAAAAGCACCAATGAGGCGCGAGGAGCCAGTCGTCTCCACCCAAATCATCTATTTTTTGTAATGCGGATACTTCGGTTGCTGAAAGCTTAATGCTGTAACTATCTTCAAAACCGGAAAATCTCATTCTCAGAAAATAGCCGTTAATAAGGAGAAACTGGGGTAGGGCAAGAAAGAGCAGTAAGGCTACCGCCTTTTTCTTTCTTGTCATGGTGGCTTTTTGTAATCGCCTGGAAAACCAGACTGCCCCGAAAAACATCATTGGAATAAAAGAATTCAGCCAGAGAAAATATATCGTGTTAGGTGACCTATAAGCCTGAGGGTAATTCAACGAAGTGAAAGTGGCCAGAAGCAAACCGAGAATGATGTTGATGGCAAGCATGAGCCGAACACCGGAAATTCTGGAAAAACGTCTCAGGTCCCGCAAAAAAACGCCACCACCCCAAAGCCTGAATCCCAAAGAACCCGCCATTGACAGAACAAGGAGCAAAACCCACCCAATGATCAGGTTTGGAACAAAGGCGTCGTCCACCCAGTTATTTGCTTCGGGGATGGAATCAAACATTCGGAGGTTAACGGCGGTTGTAATCAGGTGCCACCCTCCTGACAACCTGAATATTTCTTTATCCAGAGAAGAGAACATCGATTTTATAATCATTGGCGAAGCAACTGTTACGGCTACAATCGCGGCGCCAAGATATTCCCACGTTCTTTTGCGAAATCCATGATAGGCGCCAAGGAGCCCTAAAGAAGCTATGGCAACCACCCCACCAAATGAAACATAATAGGTGGATACGCCCACAAGGGCGCCACCCAGGATCATGGTTCCTTTGGATATACTTTTTTCCATTTCGTGAAAAACCATTATGGATGCGCAGAAAATCCCAATCCACATTCCGGCTTGCATATTAAGAGTAAGAGCATGGAAAAGATGCCCTTGAAATATCTGAATCTCGACATCGTTGGGATTGAGTAAATAGGCTATAGGTAGAAAATGAAGAGAAAGGTCCGCCCCTGTTAGAATCAATAAAGACCACATAAGGGCGTATTTCCAGTTTTTCGCGATTCTGTTTATCGCCACCCACGCGGCGCCTATCAGAAGGGCCAAAATAGAGATTGAGGCCATCCTGAAAAATAGGTCTTCAATGGAAATCCATGAAACGGCATGGATCTGAGCGATAAAAAGATCCGCGAAAAAATGATAGGCGCGAAGAGGTATTTCTCCATGTAGAAAGGGTATAATCGGAGGGCAACTTCTTAATAGCTCCGCGCTGAACAGCAGGTGGGCCATAGACTCAAGGTCATGAGCCTGATCAAATCCCATTCGACCATCTGAAAGGACGTAGCCATTGTGATAGAGGGAATTCCATGCCACAAACAAAACAATAAATAGAGCGTAAAGCCAGTGTCGGCTGCCAGGGGTTCTGAAAGAAGGAAGCTTAATCCCGCCCTGTATCAGCCTGATTAGAAACAGGAGTGAAAATACTCCTCCCCAAATAAAAGAAAATGGTCTTACAGAAGGGCATTGGTCGGCAATAAACCTTTGGCATAAATTCCCAACAACCAAGTTGCCCAATCCGGCCCCCGCGATGCCTGTAATGGTGGAGAGAATCAGGAATTCAAAAAGAGAAAAACGAGATTGGAGCTTTCGTAACATTACTATGCCGGGGATAATGAAAAGAAAAGCCAAAGCCGCGAAAAACAGCAGGCTGTCAATAAAAGAGACAGAATAAATCCGCCAGACAACAAGTAAAATAATAGAGAAACAGAATGCAAGGAAAAGGAATTCGCGCTGTTTGGATATTTGGGGTGAATTCATATAACTTTTTCTAATGCTACGTTAATTGGCTGCCACCGAAAGTAACCCACAAAAGCATTTATAAGTAACATACGCCACTTCCTTCTTTGATTCAATCAGGCGCCTCCCGATTGTATTAGCTTAATGTAGAAATTTGATCATCAGTGAAGTCAATCGCTATCTTTTCTGCCATGATCTGCATTAGAGTACCCGTTTGGTGATTGCTGGTTATTGGCATAATTCAATTATACCAGACACTTGGTGTTCTTTCTATTTTCTTAACCGGGAATCGGGGATACCCAAACTCTTTTTTTTATGTAATCGTTCAGTTATAGAGGGCTTTTTGGAAAAGCGGGCATTTGTCGTGCGGTCACCGAAGTTGTGATCCTGAACCTTTGGTGAAGAATCTCTTGTTTGTCAGCACAGATTCTTCTATACGTTCTGAAGGACAAAATATAAAATGAGGTTATGTCTCGAATGACACTAAGTAGGGGCACGGCATGCCGTGCCCATTGCCGCGTACCTGATAAAAAACAACATCGTTTCTCGACCTCGAATCGGAGGGCACGGCATGCCGTGCCCCTACGAGCCGCGAGGGAGGTGCCCATACGAGCCGCGAGGGAGGCGCCCATACGAGCCGCGAGGGAGGCGCCCTACCGGTGGTGTCGGTCATGGAAATCGGGCGCGGTGGATAAAGCCATTTGCTTGTCCATGAATAACAGGTATTAAATGTAACCAAGGCTTAACTTAGCGTCATTGTGTCATCTCCCCCGATCTCAAAGCTCACTGCTGATCACTGAAGGATTACTTTTTTATTGATTCCTTGGTGGAAACTACAATATGTGGTATAAAAATTATCGTTATCATACATTTAAATTGGAGGGAATCATGAATCGGAAAAGTTATCTTTTTGTGCTGATTATAATTATCGCCTTTTCTCTTATTGCCATGCCGGCCCTGGCAAAAAATAAAGTCAAAGGCGCCGTATCTAAAGGCAACCTGCTGTTAGGCGGTGGTCTTGACGCCTCTTTCGCCGGGGGTTCCGATAAATACGAACCGGACGAGGGCGATGATATCACTGAAGACATCTCTGAAATCGGCCTTGAGGGACTTTGCGGTTACTTTGTAATGAGAGGGTTGGAAGTCGGCGGTCTTTTGGACGTGAACCGTGACAAATCCGATGAGGATGATACTGAAACAGTAAAGTCCGAGTGGGCCATAGGGCCCCAGGTTGGCTATTTCCATCCTATTAACAAAAGCTTTTCAGTATTCGGACTTGGCGTCCTGGGGTATATGAAAACCACTGATACAACAGAGACCAAGCATAATAACAAAACGGTGAAGACCGAAACAACCGCCAGTGGGTTTTATTTTGAGCCAAGAGGCGGAGTTGTCATACACCTTACAAGAAGCCTTGGTCTCTACGGCTCTCTCTTTTTCAACTATGGAAAAGGGTCGGGTGAGCGGGATCACGAAGGTGAAACCAATGACTTTGATATAGTAAGAACGCGCTATGGTCTAAAAATCGGTATCCTGGGATTTCTTGATATATAAGGAATCAGAAGAGTAAATAATATTTTTTCGGAGGGTCTTTTTTTTAAAAAAGGCGCTCCGGTTTTTTTTATTTATCCTTTGCAAAGTTCCAAAGCAACGGAATCCGCGACATACTTAACATCATCATCAGCCATGAATGAATAAAAAGGAAGAGCCAAAGACCTTGAGCTGACGTTCTCGGTGTTGGGAAGATCATCAAGCTGTAGGTTCAGGGCTGAGTAGGAAATCTGTTTGTGAAGGGGGGGATGAAAGTATCGTTTAGATTGAATGCCCTTTTTAGCCAATTGATTCTTAAGAGTTTCGGGGGCGTCCACAAGGATAACGAAGTAGTTATAAGAGCTTTCATAGCCTTTTGGGATTTTTTGAAAGGAGACTCCCGTCACGCCCTTTAGCATTTGTTTATAAAGATTAGCGGTTTTCTTTCTGGACAAGATCAGCTCTTCCCGCTTTTTCAGGTTTGCCGCGCCCACAATTGAATTGATCTCACCTAGGCGGGCTGACAATCCGAATAGCTCAACATCCATTCCATCCTTTGTTTTTCCATAGTCCCGCATCTGGTAAAGTTTCCCGGCCAGATCGTCATCGTTGGTGGTTATCATGCCCCCCTCAATGGCTGTGACAACTTTGGTTGGGGAGAGAGAAAAGACCTCGGCGTCACATATTGAGCCTGCTGGTTGCCCATGATATTTCGCGCCGATGGCCTGGGCGGAATCGCAATAGAGGGGTATCCCGGCATCCTGGGATATTTTCCTCAGCTTGTCAAAATCGGGGGAAAGGCCAAAAATATTGGCCGCGAAAATCCCTTTGGTGTCGGCCTTTATTTTCTTTGAGACACTTACCGGATCAAGGGTGAATGTCTCCGGGTCACAATCGGCAAAAACCGGTTTTAGCTGGTTCCAGATAAGGGCGTGCCCTGTAGATGCCCAGGTAAAACTGGGAATAATAACTTCACCTGTTATTTCCTTGGCTCTTAATAAAAGCATCAAACCCGAGGTGCAGGATGAAACAGCTATGGCATGGGTCGCTCCTGTAACCTGGCACACTTCCTGTTCAAAATGGCGGGTATGAGGGCCGGCGGTCAGTTGTCCGGACTCCCAAACCTTGGCAAACAGAGGCTCGACTTCCTTCCATGGTACAAGGGTGGGTTTAGCCAGTGGAATATCTTTTGTCTCTTTCAAAATCTGCCTCCTTGAACTGGTTGAAAAGGCTGAAACACTCTTTTTCAACCTCTTGACGTGAGGAGGATAGCAGGAATTATCGATGATCGAAAGAGATAGTATTGATAATCAGGTCTTCGCCGTTGGGAAGCAGGTCCATGGGAGCCTTTTTCAAGTCCTTTTCCATGGCCAGCCGGGAGCATTTTTCAAAACCATGGTGGCAATAATTTCTTACCCATGAAAAATCACTTCGACTTTGAACAATATTAAATAGAGGGCAGAAAGATATTTTTGGACACAACATATTTTAACTCTCCTTATTATCTTTTACTGAATCGGCAAATTTAGTGAAAGTCATTATTGTTTAATAAATATTTCTTGACACAAGCTGTTTCACAGTGTAAAAAAACCATAGTTTGAATGAATGCTCATTCATTATCTGCTGTTTTAGAATAGAAAAAGGCGGGTCGAAAGATCAAATTAAAGCTGTTTTTGTTTTTCTTGTAGACTCTTTCTAAACATCAATCTGCACCTCCCCATATTAATCGGCATTGATGTTATTTGTTGCCATTTACTTGTTGTATGCTTGTACTTCAGATCGGCTATTGCCGCGACCCGCCTAATTTTTTTATCCCCCTATATGTAAACCTCTTCACTCGCTGGAAACGTGGGCAAGCTGGAGCTTGACCCACGCCACCCATTTTCTTTATTGTTCCGCTGAACTCCGGCTCACGAATGGTAAGTTACAAATTGCGAAACACAAAATATATGCATGGTGTAAAATCGTGGGCAATAACTCGACAGCGCATTTGTCATGGCTGGATCGAATAACTTATATCAAGGAAAGTTCTTTGGCGATTTTTCTTTCCAGTTTGCCAAGGGCGTAAGCCTGTTTCAATATTACCCGGTTAATCTTGTCAGTAGCGCGGTCAGCCATTTTGCCGCTAATCATGGCCGCGCCCTTGCCTTCTTTTTCCGCATTAATAAAGGCAAGAGCTTCTTTTTTTGCCTGGGATATCACCTTATCGGATAGACCAAAAACCTGCTGGACGATTTTTACCTGAGCCGGGATTCCAGTCCATTTTCCGGCAAATCCAAATTGGCAGGCGAGCTTCGCGTCTGCGCGGCAATCATCAAGGGCTTTCTTTTTTTCCTCTTCCGATTTATCTTTTGTAGGGTAATTGAGAGTCATCTCGGCAATGGCCGGGATGCCGGCGGAGGCAGCCGCTTTTACAATGGTTTGCCGCGCGCCGCTAATCAATGGGTGATCAGGAGAATAGAGATGGCGACCAAGACCCAGGCTTGCCCAGTAGTCAAAGGCTCCGAAAATAAGCCCGGTGAGTCGTGGGCTTTTTTGGGCTATTTCAAAGGCTCTTTTCTCGGCCTTTACCGATTCGATCAGAACCTGAAAGGTCAGTTTTTCCTTTTCAAAGCCGAAACTTTCTTCCAGGTCGGTTAACGTTTTATCAATGCTTTCTATCTCTTTTTCGCTTTCAACTTTTGGAAAAATCAGACCATCGATTTTGTCGCCGATTTTTGAGATGATGTGAATGATATCGGAAAAGCCCGGATCAAGTTAGAGACCTCTTGGCCTGAAGGTTTTGATTGAGTTTCCCCAGTCGAGCTCTGTAAAGGCTCTTATAATATTTTCACGCCCTTTATTTAAAAGAGCCCTATTGTCTCTGGGAGTGCTGTCCTCAAGATCGAGCATCACAAGGTTTGCCCCTGTGCCCGGAGCTTTCTCTATGTATTTCCAAACTGTGGCCGGGACTGAAAGGTGGGCGTACTGGGCAAGATATTTTGCGGGCAACAAGTCGAGGGTTCTTACCTGTCGTTCCTTTAAAATCCCTCTGTTTCCCTTGTCCGCTTCCTTGGCGATTTTTTTTATATCCGTCATAAGTTCTTAACAATATCCCAGGGTTTTTAAAAGCTCATAATCTTTATCTTTTACGCAATAAGGCTCTTCTTTGTATTGGACCTCCGGTTCACAAAGCTCTGTACATGTGTATCCGGAAGGACAATCCAACTGGTTAAGACAGAAGTTGGAGCAGTATTGATCATCAGCCTCCCCAAGGCATAACTTGGAGAGGCATTCTGGATAATTGAATTTGAAGCACCAATCCTCAACGCAGGGATAATCGCATTCCAGGCCGACATCCTCAGTGTAACTTCCCCCTTCCTGCTCCTTGGGGTCTTCTCCCTGGTAGTCCGCGCATGAGGCGATAAAAAAT
>CAYSHR010000052.1:0-12045 GCA_964430795.1 uncultured bacterium | reverse complement strand
CTTTCGCCTTGGTCATTTTTAACTGGTGAAGTATCTCCGCGGGTTTGTACATGGGATTACAACCAGAGGCTATAGCACCCAATCTGGCGGTGGCGTAATAAGCAACAACGTACTGGATGCTGTTGGGAAGCAACAATGCCACCACGTCGCCTTTTTTTATACCCAAATTAGAAAGAGCTGTGGCGAATCCATCAACGTAGTTGTCCAACGCTTTAAAAGTCACGGAGGTATCCATAAACCATATTGCTTTATAGTCAGGCCATTTCTGGGCCGAGTTATGAAGCATTTGCCCTAAGGTGATCTCAGGAAAATCGATATTCTTTGGAACTTCATCGGGCCATCCTGCTTCTTTGGAAAACCAGGGGCTTGATTCGTTAACAAAATAGGGATTATCAGCCATTTGTCTTCACCTCGTAAATAAACTTACTCAGTCCGTGTCCAGGTTTTAGGACAAGAACCAGCTATGTTGAAATATATAACGCACTATAATCTTTGATACTCTATTCAAAAGGGTATCTATCGTCAATAATTTTTGCTATATCATTAATTTATTGTTCTTCTTTTGATTTTCGAAATTATTTTTGTTTTGGTTTTATCTAAACGAAGAAGGAATCTTTGGAGCGAATTATGATTGGTTTTGATCGTATAAAAGAGATATTTCAAAATGGAAAGATCGGTTTCAGGATTGACGAAACCATGACCGGCGCCCATCATTTTCTGAAAGGTAAAGGCCCTGAAGGCAACCATCCTATGGAGTTTCGGATTACCTGGGGCGCGGACAATCTGGGAAAATGGTTAAACCCCCTTGATGACGGTTTCATGTTGAACACATTGAAAGGAAAAGTAGATATTGGGGGGCTTGTCGTTGATGCTGATTGTAAAGGGACATTGGCGTTTAAATATTTTCAGGAGCAGAAAATCATCTATACCTTTGAATTCCAGGATGAGAAAGGCGTGGATTACAGATTTGTTGGAGAAAAAAGGGATATCCGCCCCTGGAATCTTCATCGGACCCACACAACATGCTATGGTTTTATCGCTGAAAAAGGAACTGGTGAAATAATCGCCAAAAGCCTTCTGCATTTCAGGCCGGCTACAATAATTCCCTTTCTGAAAAGTTTTAAACTTTTTTAAATGTTTTTAATTTTTCTACATCAATTTTCGGAGATTAAATGATTCGTAAATCTTTTCTATTTACCGTTATTTTTCTTTTAATACTCTCTTGTTTTTCTTTCGCTAAAGAGAATACAGGTAATACCTCCCCTATAAAAACTTTGTCCCCGACCCAGACAAGGGCAATGAACAGTTTACTGGCCGGCGATAAAATCAAGAACGCCAAAATCTCAATTAGAGTTGTCTCTCTTTTGGACAAAGGTGCTGTTCTGTACGATAAAAATTCCCGGAAACTTATGATCCCGGCGTCTACAAATAAAGTGGTCTCAGGCGCGGCGGCCATAGATTCCCTTGGCCCTTTGTATACCTTCAAGACCTCAATCTATTATAACGGAACAATCTCACCTGGCGGAAAGTTGAATGGTGATCTCTATATTGTCGGCGGTGGCGACCCGAGCATCTCCCTGGAGAACGCTTGGCTTATAGCCCACAAGATAAAATCCCATGGCATAACCTCAATTGAAGGGCATCTTGTGGGCGATGACTCCTTTTTTGATGACGTCAGACATTACTCGGATTGGGGAAAAGTCGGTACGCGAGCTTATCACGCGCCCATGGGCGCCCTGTCTGTAAACTTCAACACTATAGGCGTTTATGTAGCTCCGGGGCATACAGCCGGATCCAAAGCCAACGCGACCCTGGACCCACGAAATGACCTTTATACTTTAGAGAACCACCTTGTAACCAGCTCTTCAGGCAGGACAAGGGTCGCAATCTCCTTTAAAGACAAAACTTGTTTTGTAACGGGAAAAATACCTGTTAATTTGAAGGGCAGGTATTTTCACCGTTCCATAACCGCGCCCCTGCCCTTTGCTTTGTCCACATTCAAGGAATTCCTGAAGCAGGAAGGGGTTTTAGTTGTTAAAGGATATAAAAAAGGGGCGCTGCCTTCTTCAGCAAGACTTCTTTTTATCCACCAGAGCAAGCCTCTATCCTTGATAATCAGGGATCTTTACAGGAACAGCAACAATTTTACAGCCGAATGCACAGCCAGAACTCTTGGCGCGGAAAAGTCAGGAGGCCAGGGTACACAGAAAAGCGCTTCTGTGGCAATTGAAGGCTGGCTCAAGGAGAAGAAGTTTTATCACCAAGGTGTTGTAATAAAAGACGCCAGCGGTCTTTCCAGGGGAAATCGATTGAGTTCAAAGGTTCTGGTGGATGTCCTGGCGTACATGTGGAATAAACCTGAAGTAAGCCCCGAGTTTATTGACGCCATGGCTATTGGCGGCATTGACGGCACATTGAAAAGAAGGTTTAAGGGCACTCCTCTTTATGCCAGGGTCAGAGCCAAATCAGGGCTTCTATGGGGAGTGATAACCCTGGCCGGCTATTGCTATGACAAAGAAAACAATCCCTATGCTTTTTCCATTCTGGTTAATGATTATGATAAATCCGCGTCAGCCAGAGATATTCAACGCCTCGCGGAAAAGATGCTTAATATTATGATGAAATAAATCTATCTTTCCCTGATTAATAGAGCCACAGCCTGGGCAGCCATAGCCTCGCCCATGCCAACCGAATCCCGCTTCTCATTTGTTTTTGCTTTTACATTGATGTTTTCTCTATCTGTTTCAAGAGCAGCGGCCAAATTTTCACCCATCTGATCCATAAAGGGTCCAAGCTTTGGCTTTTGAGCAATGATAGTGGAGTCAATATTTCCTATTTTATATCCCTTGTCAGAAACGGTTTTCCACACGGTTTTTAACAACTCAACGCTATTCGCGTCTTTAAATTTAGCGTCGGTATCAGGAAATAGACCGCCGATATCCCCCATACCCGAGGCGCCGAGCACCGCGTCAATAATGGCGTGAGTCAGAACATCAGCGTCTGAATGCCCAAGCAGGCCCTTTTCAAAGGGAATCACCACCCCTCCTAGAACCAAATTGGGTCCTTTAGCCAGTTCGTGAATATCGTAACCCTGTCCTATTCGATATTTCATTTTCATACCTTAAGATACTACATTAACAATATTGTCTTAATTCTTGTTAATCTAACAGATTTTCATTCATTTGTGTTACAATAATATTGTAGAAATTACTCTTGGAGAAATATTGAAAGCCACAGCGATTATTCCAGCGGCCGGCGCTGGAACCCGGATGAAGTCGGATTTGAAGAAACAATACATGACCCTTCTTGACAGGCCCGTTCTATATTGGACCCTCAAGGTTTTTGAGGAAAGCGAAATCATTGATGATATTATTCTCTCTGTACCCTCGGAAGAGATTGATTTTTGCAAGAATGATATTGTCGATAAATATGACTTTCAGAAAGTAATCAAAATCGTACCCGGCGGCAAAAGAAGGCAGGATTCAGTAGCCAATGGATTTTATGCTCTCAAAGGGCATAGTGATGTTATCTGTGTCCATGACGGCGTGCGCCCTTTAATTACCCAGGAAATCATCCTAAAAGCTGTTCGCACAGCCAAGAATTTTGGTGGCGCGTGCGTGGCGGTAAGAGTAAAAGACACGATAAAAAAAATTACTGATGACGGTTTCATATTGAGAACCCCTATTCGCCGATACTTATATGCCGCGCAAACACCCCAGGCTTTTGAATACAATCTTTTTTCCGACGCTTTGGCTAATATGAAAAAGCAGGGTCTTGAGGCGACTGACGACAGCTCTCTGGTCGAGGCTATTGGCGCCCGCGTGGTCATTGTGGAAGGCGCCTATGATAACCTGAAAATCACTACTAAAAGGGATATTGAATTGGCTGAGAAAATCCTGTCACAGAGGATCAACATTACTCTTTAAATCTCCAACGCCGCCAGGCCCGGCAGCACTTTTCCCTCCAACAGTTCCAGGCTCGCCCCGCCGCCGGTGGAAATATGGGTAACCTGGTCGCTGACACCGGCTTTTTTTATGGCGGCCATTGAATCTCCACCACCGATAATGGTCAGGGCGTCGCACTTAGCCATCGCGTCAGCAAGAGCCATTGTTCCCTTTGCGAATTTATCCACCTCAAAGACTCCCATGGGACCATTCCAGACAATTGTAGCCGCCTTTTCAACCTGCTCCTTAAAAAGAAGAGTGGTTTCCGGCCCAATGTCAAATCCGGCAAGATTTTCCGGGATTCCCTGCTCATTTGAAAAGGTTCTGCTTATGGCTTTTGAGTCCGGTTTATCAGCTACAATGTGATCCACCGGCAGCACTATCTCCACTTTGTTTATCTCTGCTTCCTCCATGATTTCCTTTGCCAGAGAAAGCTTCCCTTTTTCAATTAACGAGTTTCCAATTTCAATGCCGCTTTGGGCAAGAAAAGTGTAAGCCATCCCGCCGCCAATGCATATCTGATCGACATTTGACATGAGCCTTTTAATGACGCCGATTTTGTCCGATACCTTTGCCCCTCCAAGAATAGCCAGAAATGGACGGTCAGGGTCCTGAGTAGCCAGATTCAAATACCTCAGTTCCTTGCGAATCAACATTCCCGCGCATTTCTCCATCACATGATCCGTAATTCCCACCACCGATGCGTGGGCTCTGTGGCAAACACCAAAAGCGTCATTTACATAGACATCCGTCATGGATGCCAATGCCTTGGCGAATTTGGGATCGTTTGTTTTCTCTCCGGGATGAAACCTCAAATTCTCAAGAACCATCAACTCCCCCTCTTTAAGCTGGTTAGCGACGATCTTAACGCCGTCGCTAATGACTTCAGGAGACATGATCACATCTTTATTGAGAAGCTCGGTGATTTTCCGGGCAACAGGCGTCATTGAAAATTTATCATCTTTATGGCTTTTTGGTCTTCCAAGGTGAGAAGCGACAACAAGGCGCCCCCCTTTTCTAAGTATATATTTTATTGTAGGCAAAACAGCTACTATCCGGGTATCATCGACAATGTTTCCATCCCTGTCCAGAGGTACGTTGAGATCTGCTCTCAGGAAAACTCTTTTTCCCTCAAACTCAAAGTCGTCGACGAAATTTATCGGCATATTCGTATACCTTTCATTTTTGTTTTATTTGCCCTAATGAATATATCAGTTTTTAAAACGAGCCTTTGAGCAGTTGGAATTATTTCTTTCCGCTCCACATGTAGGCGATAAGATCAAGGACTCTTGCCGAATATCCAAGCTCATTGTCGTACCAGGAAATCACTTTAACGAAATTATCATCCATTACCCTGGTTGAGAGAGAATCGAAGACCGAGCTATGAGGATTTCCTACAATATCCGAAGAAACAAGAGGCTCATCCGAGTACTCCAGAAAGCCTTTTAAAAAGGTATTCGAAGCTCTTTTCATCATTCTGTTTATTTTATCTTCAGTAGTATTCTTCTTCACTTCCAAAGTAAGATCCACAAGACTTCCATTAGGGGTCGGAACTCTTACAGCGCCGCCGTCAAGTTTCCCCAGCAGTTCCGGAATTACAAGACCGACTGCCTTGGCCGCGCCGGTAGTTGTTGGAATGATATTTACCGCCGCGGCTCTGGCTCTTCTTAAATCCTTATGAGGCAGATCAAGAATATTCTGACCATTTGTATATGAATGAATCGTAGTCATAAAACCGTGGACGATTCCCAGATTATCATTCAGTACCTTTGCCACAGGGGCAAGGCAATTTGTGGTGCATGAGGCATTTGAAACCAGATGATCCCTTTTAGGGTTGTAATCCTCATGATTGACGCCCATAACAAAAGTGCCGTCCAGATCGGCTTTCTGCTTTTTATTCTTACGCCTCGCGTTTTTCAAAGCTTTATCGCCAAGCTTTTTACCCGGAGCGGAAATAACGACCTTTTTTACTCCATTGCCAAGGTGCTTGGCGGCGTTTACAGGGTCTCTGAAAAGTCCTGTGGATTCAATTACACACCACGTTCCTCTGGGCCATTTTATTTTCGCCGGATTTTTTTCCTCAAAAACAATGATCTTTTTTCCATCAATAACCAGGCCGTTTTTCCAGACTTTTACAGTGCCGGGAAACTTTCCCGAGACACTGTCATACTTAAGAAGATGTGCCAGAGTCTTGTTATCCGTGAGGTCGTTGATGGCTGTAATCACAATGTCTTTTCTTCCTCGAAGAGCTCTTACTACATTGCGACCAATACGTCCGAATCCATTGATTGCTACCTTAATCGGCATAATTAACTCCTTTTCACGGCAAAGTGTTAAGAGTGTTGTCTGATTTGATTTTTGACCCGCCTGAACTTCATTTGCCGGCCTGGTTATCCAGAGCCTCAGGCAAATCCGCATGAAAGATAACACGTAGGTTTAATCTATGCAAGGGTAAGAAAATGCTGAGATGTAAAATCGTGTTTTCCAATTTTCCATATATGAAAACTCACGATCCATTCTTGAAATACTTGACAATAATGGCCCTGTTGGAAATTATAACCATGGGCGAGGTTCAATGGGATTTTCATTATATTCGCCCTTTTTTGAGTCTTACGAAAAAATTGAAGGAGAACTCATGGGCAAATCGATTTTGGCCGCAAATTGGAAAATGAATATAAACCTGGATGATGTCCCGGTTTTTATGACCAAATTTCTTGACCTGGTAAATGAGATGGGGGACGACAGGGAAGCTTTGATCATCCCCACTGATATTTGTCTTTCCAAAACAAAACAAAGCATAGGCGATTCAAAAGTATCTCTGGGCGGCCAGAATATGCACCATAAGGAATCCGGCGCCTATACTGGTGAAGTATCAGGTCCCATGCTTGTAAACGCCGGATGTAAATATGTAGTTGTTGGGCATTCTGAAAGAAGAGAATATTTTGGCGAGACCAATCTAAGTTGCAACAAGAAAATCAAAGGGGCTCTTGATTGCGGTCTAATTCCCATATACTGCATAGGTGAAACTCTTAAACAGAGAGAAGCCCGAATCACCCTGCCCCTTGTTGAAATCCAGGTCAGAGAAGGGCTTGCGGGATTGTCAAATGAGCAGGCCGCCTCAATTGTTATAGCCTATGAGCCTGTCTGGGCTATAGGAACAGGTAAAACCGCCACCGCTGAACAAGCCCAGGAAGTTCATCAATCAATTCGCGGAATTCTAAAGAAAATTTTTGATGGGAAAACCTCAAAGTCCATACGTATCCAATATGGCGGCAGCGTCAAGCCGGGCAACGTTGATGAATTGATGGCAATGCCCGATATAGATGGCGCGTTAGTAGGAGGCGCCTCCCTTGACCCTGAAAGCTTCGCGAGAATCGTCCTATACCAGAACCGGCAGAGTTGATCAGGATTCCTGGCATTCACACTTTTCCGGTGTCCATACATAGTTGCCCTGGCAACACTCTTTGCAGCATTGATGTGTTTTTTCGCCAAGACATTTTTCCGAACATTTCTCCTTTGTATTGCCACAGGCGCCCTTTCCCTGATCTGAAACCTTGCCGCTATGACAATTAATGAAAATCAGGATAAAAGATAGAAGTAAAGCCAAAAAAATCAATCTCACGATTCTATTTTTCTTTATCAAAACTTATCTCCGTAAAATAATATGAATTGATCATTCTGAATTTATGACATCAAAATTTGTTTTTTGTTTCAACTATTTCAAAGTTTTATTATCTGATTGATATTTTTCATTATTTTGTTAAGATACCAAAAATGGCACATTAACTTTTGAAGTTTTAACCCTTTGAATTCATAGTGTTTTACCAAACGTCTCATTTTTTTTAAGATTCCAGTTTACAAAACGGGATTTTTCGGTATCATTATGCGCCGTTTAAGGTAGGGAAAGGAAAAGAAAATGTATATTGTCGTGCTGGTCATACATGTGCTTGTAAGCATTATGTTGATCCTGTTTATTCTTCTCCAAACCGGTAAAGGCGCCGACCTTGGCGCTATGCTCGGTGGAGGTGGCGCAAACACACTTTTTGGCGCCACCGGAGCCACCAGTTTTTTAAGCAAACTAACAACTTACTCCGCTGTTGTTTTCATGATTACGTGCCTTACTCTGGCATATTTATCCTCCCACAACCCATCAACTATGGATGGCATGGGTCCGGTAGCTCCGGTAAGCGGAGAGACCGACGAAAATCCAGCTTCTGAGGCTTTACCGCCCACAGATGAAAAAGGCGTGGATGACAAGTCTTTAGCGGATACCAAGAGCGAAAAGGCCGAAACTCCGGATAAGGAAGGCGCTTCAACAGAGGAGAAGACCGATTCCAAAGACGGAAAAACAGAACCGATAAAAGAAAAGAGTGAATCCGAAAAGACGGAAAAAACAAATTAATCACTTTATTTTCAAGAGATTAAACGAGTTTTGACTTATTCTTGCAAATAAAAAAGCAAGTCGCTATAATCCGCGACGCTTTTTTTGGTTCTTTAAATTTATGCTGAAGTGGTGGAACTGGTAGACACGCTATCTTGAGGGGGTAGTGGGCCACGCCCGTGGGAGTTCGAGTCTCCCCTTCAGCACCATAAATATATTTCCAACCCATAAATGGGCAGGAATCAATAATATCTTTTAAGTTGTTAAAAGCGACATAAAGGGAAAACCAAAATGTCCAGAGTTTGTGAAGTTTGTGGAAAAAGGCGCCAGGTCGGTAACAATATAAGCCACGCTGATAATAAAACTAAAAAAGTTTGGCAGCCTAATCTTCAGAAAATCCGGGTTCGCCTTGAATCGGGAGAAGTAAAAAGAATGAAGGTATGCACCTCCTGTATCAGGTCAGGCAAAATACAAAAAGCCGCGAGTTAATTTTGCCCGGACCGCTTTTGCCGGCTGACATGTACAACGCCTTTAACCTTCTCCAGCTTTTTCATCACAGACGAAAGCTCATCGATACTTGCGACTTCCACGGTAAAGTTTAATAATACGCCCATATCTTTCAAGTTCTGGGTTGTAACCTGGGCAATGTTGACCTTCTGCCCGGCGATTACCTGGGAAATGTCAGCAAGCATCCCCGGTTTATCCTCAACTTCAAGGGCAATAACCGCGTGCTGAATAGCTTTACTATCTGAAAGATCCCAACTGACTTCCACTTTTCTCTCTTCATCAAGGTTTTGCAATTCAGGGCACTCCTTGGAGTGAACAGTAATCCCCCGCCCTCTGGTTACAAATCCCACAATCTTCTCACCAGGCAAGGGGGAACAGCATTTAGCCAGCCCGAAAAGAAGGTTGTCAATATTCTTGATTTTTATTCCGCTTTTCTGCCGTCGAATAATTGGGCGGAGTATTCTGTCTAAAGCTGTCTCTTTGGGAGTTAATTCACCTTCACGTTTCTCGGCCGGAACCACTTCCTGCAAAAACGCCATCATGGACAGCTTGCCATATCCCAGGGCCGCCACAAGATTATCAACATTTTTAAACCCAAGTTTCTTGGCGGCCTTTTCCAAGCGTCCCTCTTTCTCAGATTTCGCGAAAGACATCTTGTAACGCTTGAGCTCCTTTTCAGCCAATGTCTTGCCCGCGGAATATGACTGTTCATGTTGCTCCACCTTAAGCCATTGCCTGATCTTTGCTTTGGCGGTCCCGGTGTGCACAAGCTTGAGCCAATCTCTACTTGGGACATGATCCTGCTTAGTGATTATCTCAATCCTGTCTCCGCTTTTAAGCTGGTAATCCAAAGAAACAATTTGTTCGTTAACCTTGGCGCCGGCGCATTTATGCCCAACTTCCGTATGAATTCGATAAGCAAAATCTATTGGCGTTGAACCTTTTGGAAAAGAAAGAACTTCGCCAAGAGGCGTAAATACGTATACATCATCCGGGAAAAGATCTACTTTTACCAAGTCGATATATTCAGCCGAGTCCTCCACCTCTTTTTGCCATTCGAGCATTTGACGCAGCCAGTTTATCTTTTTGTCCGCCTTTTCATCATCCGCGCCCCCTTCTTTATATCGCCAATGAGCCGCGATGCCCTCTTCGGCAAACCTGTGCATCTCGATGGTTCGCATCTGAATCTCAATGCGCTCTCCATAGGGGCCGATAACAGTTGTATGAAGGGACTGGTACATATTGTTTTTAGGCAGGGCGATGTAATCCTTGAACCGGCCGGGCACCGGTTTCCAGATGGAATGAATTATCCCCATTACCTCGTAACATTCAGGAATGGAATCGAGAATAATTCTAAATGCTAAAATATCCGGTATCTGTTCAAAGGTAAGATTCTGAGCAAGCATTTTCTTCCAAATGGAATGGATGTTTTTTACTCTTCCATATATCTCCTTCTCTTTGATATTATGCTTCGCCAGAAGATCTCTAAGAACCTGCCTCACCTCATCAATATAGTTTTCCCGCTCTCTTCTGCCCTTGCTCAACTTAAGGACAATATCGTAATAAGCTTTTGGCTCAAGATACCTGAAGGAGAGATCCTCAAGCTCATTCTTTATCCATTGCATACCAAGGCGATGGGCAAGAGGAGCGTAAATCTCCATGGTTTCCCTGGCGATTCTCTCCCTCTTCTTCTGGTCCACATATTCAAGGGTGCGCATATTGTGAAGGCGATCAGCCAATTTAATGAGGATAACTCTTATATCTTTGGCGGTGGCAAGAAGTATCTTTTTGAAATTTTCCGCCTGTTGTTGAGCCCGGCTTTCAAATTTCATCTGGCCTATTTTCGTAACACCGTTTACAAGCTCAGCTACTTCAACTCCAAAGTTTTCCTCAATGTCCTTTATGGAGGTGTCAGGGCAATCCTCCACAGAGTCATGGAGCAGACCCGCCACCAGAGTAGCTTCATCCATCTGCATTTTAGCCAGAATATATGTGGTTTCAATTGGGTGAATCAGGTAGGGCTCGCCGGATTTCCTGACCTGGCCGGAATGAGCCTTAGCTGAAAATACATAAGCCTGCCTGATGGAGTTCAGTTGGGCGGACTGGTTGTATTTACGTACTTCCTCCAGAATGTCACCCAGCCTGATCATATTTTATCTCTTGAAATTTTCTGAATATTTTGACCAGACAAAACCTCTGCTTTGCCTGTTGGCGTGAATAATTGTCATTAAGTCCGACAGAGCCGTTTTAAAATCATCATTTATTACAAGGTAATCAAATTGCTCGACATAATCGATTTCCGCCAAGGCGTTTCTCATTCTACTGTCAATTTCACCGGCCTCGTTTTCCCCTCTTTCCATAATTCGTTTACGTAATGTCTCAAGATCCGGTGTAAGAATAAAAATAGTTTTTGCCAAAGGATATTGACCTTTTATTTGAAGAGCGCCATGCCCTTCTATCTCCAGAATAATATCCTTGTCCCCTGACTTGATCAAATTGAGTTCTTTGTGGGAAGTGCCATAATAATTTCCGTGAATCTGGGTCCATTCAGCCAGCCCCCCTTCATCCAGCATTGTCTTGAATGCTTTCTTATCAACAAAATAGTATTCCTTTCCTGAAACTTCATTGCCCCTTGGCGCCCGAGTGGTATGGGAAACCGACAGTTTGACGTCTTTTGTGACTTTTATCAGTTCCCCGCAAAGACTGCTTTTTCCCGCGCCTGAAGGGCCGGAAACTATAAACAAACCTCTCACTATTAATTACTCCACGTTTTGAACCTGTTCACGAATTTTTTCCAACTCCGATTTTATCTCAACAACAGAAGATGATATATCAAGACTCTGGATTTTGTTGCCGCAAGTGGTGATCTCTCTGTTGGCTTCCTGAATAAGAAAATCGAGCTTACGTCCAATCACTTTTCCTTTTTCAAGTACGTTTTTTATTTGAGTCATATGACTGTCAAGCCTGGTAAGTTCCTCTGAAATATCCATCTTCATCATGTTAAAGGCGATCTCCTTTTCCACTCTCTCTTTTGAGAAATCAATATCGTTCTCAATCTCCCTTATTCTGGCGGTTACTTTTTTACCAAAGGCTTTATGAACCTGTGGAGCGGCTTTTTTCAATCCTTTTACAAGCTTTCCAATTATTACGCATCTGGATTTTATATCGCTCTTTAGCGCCTTTCCCTCGGTTTTGCGCATGGATAAAAGCTTT
>CAYSHR010000051.1:0-12135 GCA_964430795.1 uncultured bacterium | reverse complement strand
GAAATATGTTGTGATTTCACCAAAGGGCGGAGATGTTCCCAGAGAAATCGGCGTCTGCACCGATGTAATAATTCGCGCTGCCAGAAACGCCGGCCTTGACCTTCAAGTAGAGATACAAAAGGAGAGAAGAAAAAATCCACATCAATATCCGGGAATAAAAAAGCCCGACGCCTCGATAGATCACCGACGGGTAAAAAACATGATTCCTTGGTTTAAAGAACATTGGAAATCTCTACCTCCGGATGACTACACCACGTTTTTACCTGGAGACATAATATTCATGGATACTTTACCGGCAAAGGGCGCCGACCATGTGGGGATCATTTCTGATCGCCTGGGACCATCCGGCCGCCCTCTGATTATCAACAACTGGACCGTCGGCTATCAAACATCTGAAATGGATCTGCTGGAATTCGTCCCGGTTCTTAGTCACTTTCGCTGGATGGAAAAGTGAATTGTTTACAATTGGACTCAATAGTGAAATAGCTCACAACTAATTGAATTCATTAGGTGACATATCCCATTCGGGCGCCCTGTTGTGAAAGTCGGCAATACAATATTATCCATCAAAAGATTAATAAAAAATGATATCATGGTTGAAATAAGGAGTCACATGCCGGACCTGGCTTTTGGGAGGGGGCGCTGTGATTATTTCCGCAAGTAGAAGAACCGACATACCCGCTTTCTATTCCCAGTGGTTTTTTAACCGGATTGAGCAGGGGTTCGCCCTTGTCCCCAACCCTTTTAATCCGAGCCGGATTTCAAGAGTATCTCTATTATCCGAGGATGTTGACGCATTGGTTTTTTGGACCAAGGATCCCCGCCCTATGATGAGCCGGCTTGGTGAGCTTGACAGAAAAGGATATCGTTACTATTTCCAGTTCACCCTTACCGATTACGGCGCCGAACTGGAAGTAAAGGCGCCTTTTGTGCAGCGGATGGTGGACGCCTTTATCGAACTTTCAAAAATAGTTGGTCCTGAAAGGGTAATCTGGCGTTACGACCCCATTATTATCTCGAACAAGACTGACTTTCCTTATCACAAATTCGCTTTTAAGCGGCTGGGTTTGAAGCTGGCCGGCCATACAAAAAGGGTGATGATCAGTTTTGTAAGCTGGTATAGAAAAACCCAAAGAAGGGTAAGGGTCCTTGAGGATATTGGATGGCAATTTGATGAAAATCCGGCTTTGGATAGCCGGGTGGAGCCATTTCTTGAGTCCATGGCTAAAACCGCTAAAAAATGTGAGATGGAGATATTCACCTGCGCCCAGAAGCACGATTTTTCCTACCTTGATATTTTACCCGGTAGTTGTGTGGACGGTAAATTGATAGAAAATATATGGGGAATAAAAACGCCGGCTAGAACCGATAAAGGGCAGAGAAAATATTGCCTCTGCGCCCCAAGCAAGGATATCGGTATGGTGAATACATGTATTCACGGTTGCCGGTATTGCTATTCAACAGTAAATCATAGTCTGGCTGTCTCAAGAAATAAAAGCCATGATCCAAAATCGCCGATTATGTGGGGTGAGGCCAAAGCGCCAGAAGAGAATGTCCAGCTTGGGCTTTTCGGAAAAAAGTAAGTTTGGGTTTTCTTGAGAAAGCTCTCACGGGGAATTTAATGGACCATCTGGTATTGGTATAGAAATTGAGATGATTCAGGATCATTATCCAAAAATTCCTTCATCAGCTCTTCACCCTTTAAATAAGTGGCGAAAAAAGCGGTGGCGTATGGATTGATAATGGCAAAAGCCTCTTCATGGCTGATATATTCAAAGGGCGCGTCGCCCCATCTTCTATTGCCCGCGCCGCATCCATCGCCCTGGCCAAAAAATGTCGGCATCAGCAGGCAAATATCTGTAAAGGTATAATGTCCGCCATCAAAAAATTCCAGCTTGAATTTCGGAGGATAAGCAATGGCGTAATCGAACCTGACAAGCATTGTGATATCTCCCATGGTGTTGTCCTCAAGGCCCCACATCCACATTATAGCCGAATCAAAATCCTCCGCGCCCCATGGAAACATAAAGGAGGCCATGTCCAGAATCGCCTTTATTCTGTGGTCTTTCCTTGTGGTTTCTATGGCCGCCGTACCGCCAAAAGAGTGGCCGATAGCACCCACGTTTTCCCAGTCGATATGCCCTGTAAGAAGATCGTCAGGATCATCCCGGCCAAGTTCCTTGAATGTGGTTATAAGAAAAGAGAGATCGGCTTTTCTGGCCCAATAGGAAATAAAAACCCATTTTTCGTCAAACACCACCGCCTGGTCGGCAAGTGGCGCGATAAGGGCATTGCCTGTATGATCCGGCGCGACGACAATAAAACCGTGACTTGCCAGATATTCAAACATTGTAAAATTCTGAAAACGAACACCGGCGTTGCCGTGAGAAAATACAATGACAGGGTAAGGTCCGTTTTTCGCGTTAATGGGCGCGTCCCTGGCTGAACCGGTCTCCTTTTCGAAGTTGGCGAGTTCCTCGGAGGGTACGCCAAAATCGGCCAACATTTCCAAAGCGAAATCATCCCAATGGCCGAAAAAATTTCTAATCACATCCCGATCCATATCAATGGTGTCATCTTTTGCCGGATACCATATCTCAGTAGCCAGGGTGCGGGAAGAATCGGTAACAGGGTCATGTCGGCCGGCATCAACAAAAATCCTTGTCGTATTCCCAACTTCAAAAGGGCCGGGCAAACCAGGGTCATAATGAACGTCATCATCTGAGTCGTCGTCGTCATCTGAATCATCGTCATCCACCGCGTCGTCATCGACTCCTGAATCATCGTCATCTGAGCCGCCCAAATCAGATGTTGATGCGTTGTCATTATCTTCGCCGCAACCAACGGCCAAAAGCAAAATAACCAGCAGCGCCAACCCTATTATTACTTGATGGAGGTATCTTTTCATGGCCAACTCCGACGCTAAAATAAAGTAGTTTATTTTAACATATGATCTTGAAGAAGTTTACAATTTTGGTCTTGCGTTTCTTTTTATTTCATGTTATTTATTCCGCCCTTTGGTGCTCTGCGGGATATTGCCGTAAGCACTGTAAATATTACACACGCCTTTTGACCCCTGGGTCTGGTGCTGAAAACAAACAGCTTTCCCTATGGGGAGAGATAAAGGCGGAGGAAAAACCAGGAGGAAAATATGGTTTCGATGAAGCAGCTTCTGGAGGCCGGTGTGCATTTCGGTCACCAGACAAAGAGATGGAATCCAAAGATGAAACCCTATATCTTTGGAGAACGCAACGGCATCTACATTATTGATCTTCAAAAAACAGTCGGACTTTTCAAACATGCTTATCGCAAGGTTGTGGATGAAGTAGCCGCGGGGGGCACGGTTCTTTTTGTCGGCACCAAAAGACAGGCCGCTTCGGTAATCCATGAGGAAGCCGCGCGTTGCGATATGTTCTGGGTCAACCACCGGTGGCTCGGCGGAATGCTCACCAATCTGGTAACCATCAGAAACTCTGTCGAGAAGCTCAAAACGCTTAATGAGATGAAAGCCAAAGAAGACTGGGGTCACGCCACCAAAAAAGAAGCTCTCAAAATGGAAAAACTTCGTATAAAACTCTCTCGAAACCTTGATGGCATAATGGGCATGGATAAATTCCCTTCCGTCGTTTTTATGATTGATCCACGCAGGGAAAAAATCGCTTCTCATGAGGCCAGGCGCCTTGGCATCCCCATTGTCGGCGTGGTTGACACCAACTGCGATCCTGATCTTGTGGATTTCCCCATCCCTGGAAATGATGACGCCATTAGAGCGATCAAGCTCTTTACCAGCGCCATGGCCGACGCTGTTCTGGAAGGAAAGAAAGTATTTGAGGAAAACGTCAGGATCAGCAGAAAGGCTGAGAAAGCCGCTGTCGCTTCGGCCAAAGAGGCTGCCCAGCAACAAGCGACATTGCCCGACGCCCAGGTTCTTGAAGAGGATGTCGGGGATGTTGAGATCAAAGTGAAAGGGAAATCCCGCAAGGAGGAAGAAGCCAAGAATTCCCCAGCCGAACCTGAGAAAACCGATGCCGGACCGGAAAAGGCGATAGAGGAACCAAAGAAGGAAGAGAAAACAGAGGAATAATTTAACTTTTATCGCGAACAAAACTCGCGGAGGATATAAAAATGGGAATTTCGGCAAAGGACGTAAAAGCTCTTAGGGAGAAAACCGGTGTTGGGATGATGGATTGTAAAAAAGCCCTGACTGAAACCGATGGTGATATGGAAAAAGCTATCGACCTTCTGCGCACAAAAGGTCTTGCCAAAGCAGCCAAAAGGTCTGACAGAAAAGCCTCACAGGGTCTGGTTATCATTACTGAAAACGGACCGGAGCTTTCCCTGTTTGAATTGGCTTGCGAAACTGACTTTGTAGCCAAAAACGAAGAATTCAAAGAGTTGGCCGCGAATCTGGCAAAGATGGCCGCGGACAGTAGACCCGCTAACGTGGAAGAACTTAACCGGATGGACTACATTGGCGACACATCAAAGAAGGTCGCCGATGTGATGGCGGAAATTCTAGCCAAGATCGGCGAAAAAATCGAAATCGGTAGAATCTATAATCTCTCTTCCCACAGCGATCCGGGAAAGCTGGTTTATTATATTCATACCGGCGCCACCCTTGGCGTGATTATCGATTTCGCCACAACAAAAGCCGATACCCTCGCTTCTGAAGACTTTAAGACATTGACCCATGATATCTGCCTGCATACAGCGGCATCGGGCCCAACATACCTGACTCCTGATGATATTCCTTCCGATGTGGAGAAAGAAAAATCCATCTATATGGAAGAAGCCAAAGCCGCGGGAAAGCCGGAGAAAATTCTTGAGAAAATCGCCATGGGCAAACTTAATAAATTCTATAAGGATAATTGCCTTGTCAAACAGCAATTTGTGAAAGACACTGATTTTAATATTGAGACTCTCATGGCTAACGCCTCAAAGGAACTTGGCGACGAAGTAAGAATCAACCGGTTTTTCCGCGTGAAAATCGGCGAAGAATAATTAAGCCTTAGTTTAGGCCGGCAGAAGAAAAAACAGAACCTGGTCCTGATTTGGGGCCGGGTTTTTCTTTGATTGCTTTTCGATTTTCTTAATGACAGACAAGGCTCTTTTTGCAATAGGCCCTTTTGATGTAATCGTTCAGTGACAAGGTGGCTTTTGGGAAAAGGGGGGACATGTACTTGTTACGCAGCCCCGGATTTTCATATATGAGATCAGGGTACACGATCCCCATTTCCCTAATATCATTGACAAGGCCGGCCATTTTTGAGAAATGAGGTCAAGTTCCCGATCTCAAACCTTACCCCCTGGTCACTGAACTATTACCCTTTGATTGATAAAAACATTTGCCTCAATAAAGAAAATCTTCTATTAACAGTATTGGAAATAACGGGAGTGACCAATATGCCTGACCTGAAATATAAAAGAGCCATGCTTAAATTATCCGGTGAATCATTAATGGGGGACTCTCCCTTTGGCATCTCCGGCGAAGCTCTTTCTGTTGAATCCAATAAAATCCTCAAAATAATTGAGACCGGTGTTGAGTTGGCCATAGTTATTGGAGGAGGGAATATTTTCAGGGGTATGCAGGAGGCGGCGAAAAGCGGGATAAACAGAGCGGTGGCTGATAATATGGGTATGCTTGCCACTGTGATAAACGCTCTTGCCTTTGCTGACGCCCTTGAGGATAAGGGGATAGAAACCAGACTTATGACCGCCTTTCCAATCTTGGCGGTTGCTCAGCAATACACAAGGCGTCAGGCTCTTTCTCATCTGGATAAGGGCAGAGTGGTTCTTCTGTCGGCAGGTACAGGACACCCATACTTCACCACCGATACCGCCGCCGCCTTAAGAGCCTGCGAACTGGGTTGCGACGTTTTGTTAAAAGCCACAACCACAGACGGCGTATATGATAGAGACCCAAAGAAATTTCCGGACAAGGCCCAAAAGTATGACTCCCTTGACTATGATACATTTCTTCATAAGAATCTGGGGGTTATGGACGCGGCGGCGATCACTCTGTGCAGATCGGTGAATTTGCCCATTTTAGTGTTTGACCTGGCGGGTTCAGGAAATATAATAAAGGCTCTCCGCGGAGAGAATATTGGTACTGTAATCGGATTGGAATAAGATCCTGGAGGGATGTTTTGATAGAAGAGATTTTTGAGGAATTGAAGAGTGGAATGGAAAAGGCTTTAACCAGCCTGGGCAGAGAGTTTTCCAAGGTAAGAACAGGGCGGGCTAACCCCGCTGTTCTCGATGGCGTAAGAGCTGAATATTATGGCACACCAACGCCCTTGAATCAGATGGCCACTATCAGCGTCCCCGAAGCCAGGCTGATCGTAATATCCCCATGGGACGCGTCAGCCATTACCGACATTGAGAAAGCCCTGCAAAAGGCCGATCTTGGTCTTACCCCAATGAATGATGGAAAAGTCATAAGAATATCATTTCCCCCTCTTACCGAAGACCGCAGAAAAGAGCTCTCAAAGAAGGTCAAGTCTGTTGGTGAAGATCACAAGATCACCATCAGAAAAGAACGCAGGGACGCCATTGAAATGCTCAAGGAACTTGAAAAGGATAAAGAGATAAACGAAGATGACCGCCATAAAAAATCTGACGATGTTCAAAAAGTTCACGATGATTACATCAAAAAAGTGGATTCTCTTGTAAAGAAAAAAGAGGCGGAGATTATGGAGGTTTGACCTTGAACCTTTACCGCCGGAGAATATCGAACATCTTATTTTGAGAGTCGGTGCCTTGAGAGATTCAGAAACCATACTTACCAAGGAACAGGTTGAAGATTTATTAGGCTTTGATTATAGCCATATGCCCGTTCATATCGCCATTATTCCCGATGGAAACGGAAGATGGGCGAAAAAGAGAGGGTTGCCAAGAATAGAGGGACACAGAAAAGGCATCATGGCCATCAAAACAGTGGTAAGGGGATGCAGGAGACTTGGCGTGAAATATCTCACTTTCTACGCTTTCTCCACGGAGAACTGGTCAAGGCCGGATGATGAGATATCCGGTCTATGGCAACTACTTGAATATTTCATTGAGCATGATCTTCCTGAACTCTCAGAAAACGGCGTAAAGCTCAAAGTCATTGGCCAGATAAATAGAATACCAAAAAATACCATTAAAAAGATTGATGAGGCTTTGGAAAAAACAGCCGGGAATGACGCCCTTGTTTTAACCATCGCTCTATCATATTCCGGGCGCCGGGAACTTGTCAGGGCGGCACGACATTTTGCCAAAGACGCTTTAGCGGGCAGGATCGGAATTGACAAATTGGACGAAAACAGATTTGCCGATTACCTTTACACAAAGGGCATGCCCGACCCTGATCTGTTGATTCGCTCTTCGGGAGAGATGCGCATTTCCAACTACCTTTTGTGGCAGTTGGCCTATTCTGAAATATTTATTACAGAAAAATACTGGCCCGATTTTGATATTAAAACACTCCACGAAGGTATAAAATCTTTTGGACTAAGAGAACGTCGCTTCGGCAAGACAGGCGACCAGCTTATTGAGCAATAACAACATCTAACTTTATTAGCGGAAAATTTATGAATTTTAAAAAGATCGCCGCGGCGCTTGTGCTTCTACCCCTCTTCATTTTACTGGTTGGCTGGGGTAGTGTTAACACCCTTTTGATTGTAGTGTTGATTTTGGTTCAGGGTCTTGGGTTCTACGAATACGCCAATATCGCCTTCAAGGATGAAAATGGAAAAAAGCCGGTTTTTGAGATAATACTCGGCCTCTTTTTCTCCTGCCTTGTCTGCTTTTTCACAACCATAGGATTTATCGAACCGATCATGATTATCGCCGCTCTTTCCGCGGCGTTTTTACTGATAGCAGTGGCTTTGATGCTCAAGGAAAAGGATTTGTCCCGGGTTCTGGAAAAGGCCGCGAAAGTGTTTTTCGGCGTAGTGCTGCTGGGCTTTTGCGGTGGTCTTATTGTAGCTCTTAAAGCAATGGAGCCAGGTGCCGGCGGAGTGAAACTAGTAGGCGTGCTTTTTGCCCTGACATGGATAAACGACGCGGGCGCCTATTTTGCCGGTACAGCTCTGGGAAAAAGAAAACTCGCGCCGAACCTGTCACCGAATAAAACCATAGAAGGCGCTGTGGGTGGTTTCCTGGCCACAATGCTGCTGGCCGCGGGTATCGGGTACTTTACCGACTTTTTCCCCATTTATGACGCACTTTGGCTCGGTTTTATTATGGGATTTATCGGACCCCTGGGTGATCTTTTCGAAAGCGCTTTAAAGCGCGGCGCAAAGGTTAAGGACTCGGGGCTTTTCATGCCCGGTCACGGCGGGGTTTTTGATCGAATTGATTCCGTTCTATTTAACGCGCCGATTCTTTATATTTATGTTTTCTTTATGATCTTTTAAGCCATTCTAAAATCGACTGATTGCCAAATTACAATCGCCTCAACGCACTTCCGATAAGGTAGGCATCCCTCGCCTTTTGCCAAGGGATGCTTTAAATTTTACGTCAATTATCTTGTTTTGACCAGCAGATCCACAACCCTTGGATCGGCAAGGGTGCTGGTGTCGCCAAAGTTGTCCACGTCGCCGGCGGCGATTTTCTTTAAGATGCGGCGCATGATTTTTCCCGACCGGGTCTTGGGCAGAGAATCGGCCCAGTGGATTTTATCCGGGGAGGCAATAGGGCCGATCTCTTTGCGAACATGAAGGATCAACTCTTTCATAAGTTCTTCCGATTTTTCCACACCGATGTTTAGAGTTACGTAAGCGTAAATTCCCTGCCCTTTGATTTCATGGGGGAAACCAACCACAGCGGCTTCGGCAACCTTATCGTGAGAGACAAGGGCGGACTCGATTTCAGCAGTACCCATGCGGTGTCCCGAAACATTAATTACGTCGTCAACCCTGCCCATGAGCCAGAAATATCCGTCCTCATCTTTACGAGCGCCATCACCGGTAAAGTAATATCCGTCAAACTGGCTGAAATATGTCTCATGGAAACGATCATGATCTCCGTAAATGGTGCGCATCTGAGAAGGCCATGGTCTATCGATGACCAGGTACCCGCCTTCGTTTACGTCGCACTCAGTGCCGTCTTCACGAATTACCTTGGGGTTTACTCCAAAGAAGGGAACCGTCGCGGAACCGGGTTTGATATCTATAGCGCCAGGTAATGGAGAGATTAAAATTCCGCCGGTCTCGGTCTGCCACCAGGTGTCAACTATAGGGCAGCGGCCGCTGCCAACCTTGTTGTAATACCACATCCATGCCTCGGGATTGATGGGCTCGCCCACTGTTCCTAAAAGATTGAGGGATGAAAGATCGTATTTTTCAACATACTCATCTCCATGCGCCGCAATGGCGCGAATCGCGGTAGGCGCGGTGTAGAACTGGTTGACTTTATATTTTTCAACCACCGCCCAGAATCTTCCAGGATCAGGATAGGTGGGAATGCCTTCGAACATGATGGATTTCGCGCCGGCGCCAAGGGGGCCATATACAATATAGCTGTGCCCTGTAACCCAACCGATGTCAGCGGTGCACCAATAAGTGTCGCCATCGTGATAATCAAATACGTTCTTGAATGTGGTGGCGGTGTAAATCATGTAACCGCCGATGGTGTGCAATACGCCCTTCGGTTTTCCAGTTGAACCGGATGTATAAAGAATAAACAGTGGATCCTCAGCATCCATGATCTCTACCGGGCAGTCAGCAGAGGCGTCGGCCATCAAGTCATTCCACCACTTGTCACGCCCTTCTTTCATGGTGATATTGCCCGAACCCCGCTTGTAGATAATGCAAGTCTGGACACTGTGCCCTTCCTCAAGGCAGATATCCATGGCAGTGTCGGCGTTGCCCTTTAAGGGAACCTCTTTTTTACCGCGCATAACAGAGTCGGTGGTAATCAAAACTTTACAAGATGAATCGACGATTCTATCAGCAAGAGCTTCCGCGGAAAATCCACCAAATACTATGCTGTGAATAGCGCCTATTCTCGCGCAAGCCAACATGGAGATGGCCAGTTCGAGGACCATAGGCATATAGATAGCTACCCGGTCGCCTTTTTTTACACCCTGGCTTTTTAGAACATTGGCAAACTTGCAAACCTGGGCGTGAAGTTCCTTATAAGTAAGGGTTTTATCCTCCCCAGGCTCATTGCCTTCCCAAATAAGGGCGGGCTGGTCGCCGCGAGTCTCAAGATGCCTGTCAAGACAATT
This sequence comes from uncultured bacterium, assembly GCA_964430795.1. Classification (GTDB taxonomy): domain Bacteria; phylum Lernaellota; class Lernaellaia; order JACKCT01; family CAYSHR01; genus CAYSHR01. The sequence continues at coordinate 1,922 of CAYSHR010000051.1, read as the reverse complement.
ATAAGTGATGTTTGTCCGGCCGCCGATAAACCATTTGATATCAGCCTTGTGGTAATCGTATTCCATTACCTTGTCCCATTTCTTTTCCCACCAGAATGTCTCGGCGATTTTGCCCCAGAAAGGGCCAGGATCATCAATGGAATCTTGCCACATCTTTTTGTACTGGTCCATGGAGCTGATATGGGCTTTTTCACTAAAAGAATCCGACACTGGAAAAACCCTGTTTTCCAGACTTACAGAGGTGATTGTCTTTTTCTCTTCTGTCATAATATTTTTCCTCCGAGTTATAATTATATCGTTGATAAGATTGACCAAATTGCCAAATTTTAAAGGACTATATATGGTATGAGCCTAAATTGGAAGAGGTTTTGTTTTTCAAAGACAAACCAAATGAATGAGGCTTCACTCATAAAATCGAAGCAAGAATAATTGAACCATAATTTGATGTCAAGAGAAAAGAAATGAAAGTTGTATTCGTTCAGTGTCAAGGGACTTTTCCTTTCTGAAAAATAGCTGTTTTTCTCTTTTAGAGAAATATTTGGGAAATTGGGGAAGGATTGGACGCGGCTTCCTGAATATTTTACTCCACTACGTAAATTTTCATGTGGTTTGGTTGGGTTTCCGGCTCAAGATGAACCGCGCCTGTGATAATCACCTGATTACCCGGATTGAGTACGAACCGGACTAAAATAACCGTGGCTTTTGACCGCGCGCCCTTGGACGATTCCCTATCCTGTCCCATAAAAAAATTGGTAATGACCCTATTGACCGGCATATGGATTTGGTTGCCCACGCCTACAACATCTTGGGTGATCTGCCCGTTGATATCCACACCCAGATCCACCACTGCGCCGAAATCCTTCTCCCCGCCGCCATGAGTGAAATCGAATTCGAAGCGCATGGCCATCTTTTTGGGTTTCTCCACATAAAACCGTAAATCAAAAGGTGCGTCAGGTTGGAGTAAAATTTCGGCTATCGTCTTTCTTGAAAAAAACCACCACTTGATCCCGAACCAAAATATGAGCAAGATGCCTATGGAAGCGACAATTAAGACGATCTCGTACCCGGATCCAGCAGTAACCATTTCGAACTGGGGCATTACCTTCTCGCAACTTTAATTATTTGAGCAGTATAGCATAATACATATTAACCCAGGGATTGTCATCAGAATTGAAAATTTAAGATAAGGGAAAATTGGGCTTTTGATAAAGCCTCTGTTTTAGAATATCTTCTTTTAATATTGTAAAAATTCCGGTCGTTTTTCCAGGGCTTTTACAAGAGAGAATGGGCGGCTGCCCCAGGCTACCCAGACCGGCTCAGACTCATCAACCGCGTAAAAATAGGCGCCCATGGCCAGATTATGCCCTTTGGATAAAATGATCCAGGTTTTTGGCATCCTAAATTTTTCAGTCCACGGGTGAACAGGGTCTCCGGTTTTTAAAAGGGATGTCCCTTTACCGCAATAGCATTTATTCCAGAATTCGACCGCTTCCACAACTGTGTATCCCAGGTCTGGTTGGTTAACCAGAATAGTTTCGTAGAGCTCTTTTTCTGTGGGGACTTTCTGAAAAATGTTGTAATAGGTAGACACACCAAGCTGAAATGCTCTAAGTCTTATCGAGGCGGCCTCAACTGAAATAATTTTTGTTCCCTTGGAATATTTCGCGAAAGCCGCTGTCGCGAGACCCATTAGAATCGCAAGAACAATAGCCAGTTCAATAAGGGTGTGGCCCTTGTTTTTAAAAAGAATATTTTTATCTTCACTATTCACTATTTTCTCTCCCAGCCTCCCTATATTCTCTTTGGATACCCGAGCCCTAACCCTAATTAAAGCGAAGTTCATACCAAGTCAAATCAGTTGTAATATAAAGGCGTTAGAGCTTAAGTAGGTATGAAAAGAGCGAAATAGATTACTTTTTGGA
>CAYSHR010000050.1:0-12231 GCA_964430795.1 uncultured bacterium | reverse complement strand
ATGCCCCTTATTTATAATGGTTATGGTCTTTTTGTGCACTCTGGCAAACCCGTGAGACAGCTTTCGCACCTCGATTTTCACCGGGCTTTTTGAGAGCTTTTCAATGTTCTTGTTGGGAAAGGTTTCCGAATGTTCCGAGAGCCATTGATCCACCATGACCCGCACTTCAATACCTCTGTCAGCGGCGTTTATCAACTTCCTGGTGATCTTGTTTCCGATTCTGTCAATCCCCAGCATCATGGTGGAAAGGCAGACGGCGCCATCGGCCTTATCAATAGCGTTAAAAATCTCCTTGGCTATTTTTCCAGCATCGGTTTTTATAGTAAGTTTTTCGTAGGTTACCGGCTTTTTGCCTGTCATGGACTCTATAAGAAAAATTTTATGAACAAAGTCATCCATGTCGGCGCCTCTTTTGGATTTAACGTGGGAACGCCCCTTGGCAAGATCGTTATTGACCGTTTGTTCTGTTACCAATTCCTTTAAAGCGCCGGCCAGAAGCTCCATGTCCCCTCGCCCATCCTCAAGTACTGGTATTTTTAGAACATTTAAACCGGCGTTTTGCATCATTATGGCGTCGGAATTGAGGTGGGTGACCCCATGTAGAACCGCGGCGCCCTGGTACCTGGCTTCTTTGATGGCCCACTCCACAACCTGGGGCTCCACGTCCTCATGGGTGGGAAAAGGAAGAACCCACTCGTGGTTATAAACCAAGCCCGCTTTGCCGGGCACCAAAAACCCTCTTGGTAATTTGGGATTGCTCAGTCCAAATAGGTTTCTTCTAAGGGCAGCCATATATTCCACAGGTAGCCGGGTGAGATAAATGAGGAAACTTGTTTTTGCCAGTTCAAACATCAGACGGGTAATCTCTTTATCAACTTTTACATCTTTCCAGTTCCTTTTGCCAAAAGCTCCTTCCCATCCATAGGTGAGCATATCCTCAAGACTCAATACTACAACCCGGTGTTTATCACCAAATACTGTAAGGCGGGCAACCCCTGATTTTCTTGGAATTTCTCTTGCTTTTCTGGTAAAAGAAATTTTGTATTCACCTTCGGGCATGGGTTCCAGAAGATACCGGGCTTTTCCATGGTCATCGGTCCTTGTGGTTCCCTTGAGCTTGCCATCCAGAAAAATCTTTAGTTTAACCCCCCTTACAGGAGGCGCCAAAAATCCCGACACTCCTTCAAGAACCAGTACAGGAACCATGACTTCTCTGCCAGAAAGAGCAAAAACATCAAATCCGATGATCCGCAGGGCTCGATCGCTCTTTTTTGCCAAATCCAAGCCATTTATCCATCTATCATTCCCTGAATTCCTGTAAAGAAAACCGATCTTGTCCCCAGGCCCAACAGAGAGCTCGAAAAAGGGACGTAAAGGGCGGATCGAAAAATCAATTCCAAGCAGTAGCTTTGCCAAAGAACCACCTGGACCAATCAGTCCGGATAAATATATCCGGGATTTGCCCGGCATTGATCTTTTGGCTGAAAGATTGGCCTGCAAGAGATAGCCGCCGGGTCCGACCTGGACAAAAAACTCCTGTATAGCGGATCCTTCCTTTTTCCATTCCAGGTTGAGAAAAATTCCGGCCAGAGATTTAAAAGGACCAAGAGATTCCTCAATAATAAGGTGAAATCGGTCTCTTTTCACAATACGGAATTTACTGGCGAATAAAAGACCATCCGGTCCAAAACGAAATATCCAGAGAAAAAGATTGTTTTTTGGCTGAAGATGAATTTTTTCAACAAATCGAATCAGGTACCCGAAAGGGCCGATAAGTATTTCAAGGTTCTGACCCAGACCTTGACCGGCCTGGCTGATTTCGAAAAATCCCGAGGCTAAATATCCTCGCCCAATGTCCAGCCCCAACCTGAAAACAAAAGGGTCGGGTCCCATAAAAATAATATATATCTTTAAAAAAGAACCCCATGGACCAATCCAAATCTCCATGGTCCTTTGCCCTTTAGCCCAAACAATGGCCAGACCCAAGAGAAAAAGATTGAAATTCAGGCTGTAGGCTTCCTTTTCCATGGGGTGAGATTTTTGCATATTCAATCACTTTAGCGGCTTGGAAACATAAAAATGATAGCAATAAAAGGCTAAGGTTCAATATCCTTAAGAGATTTATTTCTAAGCCTGTTGGAAAAAGCCTCCAAAAGAAAAAGGGTGGCTTCCTGGTCAAGGTAATCAAGGACATCCGCGTCAAGAAGAACCGAAAGAGACGGCTCAAAACCATCTTCACCGTCAAAAAACAGAAGGAGCAGCTTTACCCTGGGTAGAGCCTCAAATTCATAAGCCACATCTGTGGACTTCTGCTTTGATTTTACGCCGCCAAGGTTTTCACATGCCCTTTTTAGATCATGGGCGCGCCCGTTAAAATCATCAGCCAACTCCTGGCACCTGCGGTCAAAACTTTTGGATTTACCGGCGGAATTCGGCAATTCACGAAAAGCCGCCCATCTGCCTTTGGGTATGGCGCCTTGGGCTCTTGTCAGATAAATAAGCAAAAGGGTTTTTATCCAGATAGAAGGCGGCTCACCCGAAAGAGCTGTTACCTGATCATTTTGAATATTGAAAAGATTGTTCAAGAAGTGAAGTTCAATAGCCTGGGGCGGGCCTGGAATATATTTTGATCCGCTTTTTTTCGCCAGCTCCGCGAAATCAGCCTCGGCCAGCTTATTCATCAAAAAATCGATGGCTTGCTCATCTTTTCTTTTTTTTCTGCCGGATTCCTTACCCATTTGCTCTTCCAGCTTCTTATTCATTTCCTGAAGCTTATCAGCAAGAAGGTAAGGGCACTTTGCCAGAGGAACCCCCTGGATATAAACCGCGGTCGCGAATTGAAAACAACCCGGCATGTGGCATTCGCCGCAATTGGTTTTTGGCAGGTCGTTAAAGATATCGATTACTTTATAGGGCATGACGCACCGTCTCAAACCCGTTTTTCGCGGCTTTTAAGGTCTGCTCCAAATCGTTTTTATCGTGGACGCCGCTTATAAACCAGGCCTCGTAACCTGAAGGAGGGAGATATATGCCCTGGTCCAACATGGAATGGAAGAACCTGCCAAAAGCCTCCATGTTTGAACTGGCAACGTCGTTAAAGCTCATGACCTTTTCCCGGCTTGTAAAAAAGAGAGTAAGCATGGCGCCGACCCGATTAATTTTGACTGGAACCCCAATCTGAGAAGCAAGATTTAAAAGGCCGGCTTCTAAAGCCGCGCCATATTCCTCAAGCTTGAGATACAAATCGTCATTAAGGTTTGAAAGGGTAACAAAACCGGCTATCATGGCAAGAGGATTGCCCGAAAGGGTGCCCGCCTGGTAAACAGAACCCATGGGGCTTATGTTGTCCATGATCTCTTTCGAGGCGCCAAAAGCTCCCACCGGCAGGCCGCCGCCGATGATTTTCCCCATGGTTGTAATGTCCGGCTTAATGTTGAATCTCTCCTGGGCGCCTCCTAAAGCAACACGAAACCCGGTCATTACCTCGTCAAAAATGAGCAGCGCGCCAAAGGAATCGCAAAGCTCTCTCAGGCTCCTAAGAAAACCGTCGGCTGGAGGAATAACTCCCATGTTGCCCGCAACAGGCTCAACGATTATCGCGGCCACCTGATCCGGGTTATTTTCCAGAAGCTTCTTAACCGAATCAGCGTCATTATAGTCGGCTGTAAGGGTGTCCCTGGCGGTGTTTTCCGTGATTCCGCCACTATCGGGCACGCCAAATGTCAAAGCGCCGGAGCCGGCTTTTATTAGAAAACTGTCGCCGTGTCCATGGTAGCAGCCCTCAAATTTGATGACTTTTCCTCGCCCTGTAATGCCCCTGGCCAGACGTAACGCGCTCATGGTGGCTTCAGTGCCCGAATTGACGAACCGCACTTTTTCCACGCCGGGAACAAGAGAAACCACCAATTCACCCAAAAGGTGCTCCATTTTGCCTGGAGCGCCAAAACTGGTTCCTTTTTCCACTGCGACCTTTAGCGCGCGGATCACTTCTGGAAAACCATGCCCTAAAATCATGGGACCCCAGGAACCTACGTAATCAATATAGGTATTTCCGTCCACGTCCGTCATCTTTGATCCGGCAGCCGAGTCGAAAAAGACCGGATCGCCTCCCACGGATTTAAAAGCCCTGACAGGGGAATTTACCCCGCCCACAAGGACATTTTTTGCCTGTTCAAACATCTTTTTGGACTTTTCACGGTTCATTTTCTCTCCAGGGACTTTTACGGAACGTTTAGTCCAGTAATTTCGCGGCTTCTATGGCGAAATAGGTCAAAATGATCCTCGCTCCCGCCCGTTTTATTGAAAGAAGGGACTCCATCATCACTCTGTCGCCATCAAGCCAGCCGTTTTGGGCCGCGGCTTTGATCATGGCGAATTCGCCGGAGACATTATAGGCGGCAATAGGAACCGTAAAATTATCAGCGGCGCGGCGAATAATATCAAGGTAGGGCAAAGCCGGCTTTACCATGACAATGTCAGCCCCCTCCGCGATATCAAGCTCAATCTCCCGCATGGCCTCGTCGCTGTTGGCCGGGTCCATCTGGTAGGAGCGACGATGGCCAAAAGCCGGTGCGGAGTCGGCGGCGTCTCTGAAAGGACCATAAAAGGCCGAGGCGTATTTGGCGGAATAGGCCATAATTGGCAAGTTTGAGAAGCCGTCCATATCAAGGGCTTCCCTTATGGCGCCGATTCTCCCGTCCATCATGTCAGAAGGCGCCACCATGTCGGCGCCGGCTTTGGCATGAGAGGCCGCCATGCGGCAAAGAAGCTCAAGGGTCCGATCATTGTCAATCTCCTGCCCATCCAGGGCGCCGCAATGACCGTGGTCCGTATATTCACACAAGCAGACATCAGTGATTACAAGAAGGTTTTTCGTTGTGGATTTTACGGCTCTGAGAGCTTCTTGAATAATACCTTTTTCAGCATACCCTTCAGTGCCCAGAGGATTCTTTTTCTCAGGTATTCCGAACAGAATCACACCCAATATCCCTAGAGATTCTATCTCTTTACAAGCTTCCACCAGGTTATCAATGGAGTAATTGTAATTGCCCGGCATTGAACTTATTTCCCTTTTTACACCCGAACCAGGGCAAACAAAAAGTGGCATGACAAGGTCATCCACAGAAAGGGCTGTCTCCCTTATCATTCTTCGAAAATTCCCATTTTTTCTAAGTCGTCTTAACCTGATATCAGGGTAGCTCATCTTTTCTCTCCGGCTGATTGTTTACTTTTATTGAATATATCCATGACCCCTTCCAAAAGGCCGGCTGTGTCAAACTCTTTTGCCTCAATGTGAACCGGTATCCCAAGTTCTGTCATGGTTTTCGATGTGACCGGCCCGATAGAGGCGAACTTTACTTTTTGTATTATTTCATCCACAGCTTTGCGACCAACAATTTTCACAAAGTTTCTCGCGGTGGAAGAGCTTGTAAAAGTAACCAGATCGATCAGTCCAGATAAAAGAAGCTTCTCGACTTCACCATTGGAGGAATCCTCAAGAACTGTTTTATACGCGGTAACTTCGTCAACAATTCCGCCTCTTTTTTCCAGTTCCACTCTAAGAGCAGGGCGTGCGATATCCGCTCTTGGCAACAGATACCTTTTACCTTTTATTTCTCCTTGTTTTCCAAGAGCTTCCAGCACTGATTCGGCTACATATTTTGCTGGAACCAGGTCTGGAACAAGGCCAAAAAACTCCAGTCTTTTTGAAGTGGCCGGCCCGATAGCGCAGATTTTAGCCCTTCCAAAAGCCCTGGAATCACCACCTGTTTCATGGATGGCGCCCATAAGTGAATTGACTCCGTTCACGCTGGTTAGAATTACCCAGTCATAAGCTGAAATGGCTGAAGCAGCCAGTCGCAAGGGATCCGGATTATCCGGAGGGTCAATTTTTATGGTGGGAAACTCAATTACCTGTGCGCCAAGGTTCTCGAGGTTTTTCGAGAAATCCGAAACCTGGGCTCTTGCCCTTGTCACCACGATTTTTTTGCCAAAAAGAGCTCGTTTTTCAAACCACATAAGGTTTTCCCGCAACAAGACTGCTTCACCAACTATAATAAGGGCCGGAGGCGCCATCTTTGCCTTTTTTGCAATATCAGCGATATTTTCAAGAGTCCCAGTCACGGTAAATTGAGTTGGGGTGGCGCCATTTCTTACAAGGGCGACGGGAGTTTCTTTGGCGCGCCCATTTTCCATAAGCTTTTTCGCGATAACCGGCAGATTTTTCACTCCCATGAAAAAAACCAGGGTTCCAATTCCTGTGGATATTTTCGCCCAGTCGATATGGGAATTCTCTTTTGTAGGGTCCTCGTGCCCTGTAATGGCGCAAAAAGAGGAGGTTACGCCTCTGTGGGTAACGGGAATTCCCGCATAAGCGGGGACCGAAATGGCCGCCGACACGCCGGGAACCACCTCAAAAACAACTCCCTCTTTATTAAGGAAAAGGGCTTCCTCGCCCCCTCTGCCAAATAAAAAAGGGTCACCGCCCTTAAGCCGGCACACTATCTTGCCCTCTTTGGCTTTTTGACTAAGAAGGGAGTTTATCCGGTCCTGGGGCATGGTGTGGTTGCTGGTCATCTTTCCCGCGTAAATTATTTCACAATCCGGTTTTGCTTGGGCAAGAAGACGACTGCTTACAAGGTAATCGTAGACAATTACGTCGGCTTTTCGGATGCATTCTTTTCCTTTTATCGTAATAAGCCCGGGGTCTCCGGGGCCGGCGCCTACAAGATATACAATGCCCTTGCTCATTCAAAATCCTTTTTTGACTATTTGATCCAATACTTCGGCGGCTCCGGCTTCCTTGAGAGTATTCGCCAGATTCACCCCTGCCTCATGGGCCATATCCGGGGTAGATTCAACTTTTTCACGAAAGACTTTATTTCCGTCAATAGAGGCGACCACGCCCTCCAAGGTAAGCTTTCCATGTTTGGCTCTGGCAAAAGCGCCAATAGGCGCGTGGCACCCTCCCTCAAGAACTCTCAACAGGGCTCTTTCGGCGGTGGTCTCTCTCCTTGTCCCTTGATGCTCAAGTATGGAAACAAGATCGATTATCCCTGTATCGCCATCTCTGACCTGGACAGCCAGGGCGCCTTGCCCAACAGCGGGCAGCATCACGTCGGAATCAATAACATGAGTAATTAGATCATTTAGTCCAATTCTGACAAGGCCGGCTTTTGCCAATATCAGAGCCGCCATATTTTCATTTTTCGCCAGCTTTTTCAGCCTTGTATCGATATTACCCCTTATCTCCATAAGATTGAGGTCGGGCCTGTAAGCCAAAAGCTGGGCGCGCCTTCTAAGACTGCCGGTGGCCACATTCGCGCCCCGAGGCAGATCATTGAGGCCGGCGCCGGTCCTGGAAATAAAGGCGTCTCTGGGGTCCTCTCGTTTTAGCACCGCCCCAATGGAAAGGCCATGGTCCAGCCTGGTGGGGAGATCCTTCATGCTGTGAACCGCGAGGTCAATCTGGTTTTCCAAAAGAGCCTCTTCGATCTGCTTTGTAAAAAGACCTTTGTCGCCGATTTTCGCCAGGGAAGTGTCGAGAATTTTATCCCCGGTTGTTTTTATGGTTTTTATCTCAAAGCTTTGGTCCGGGTAGGCTTCCAGAAGTTTCTTGCGGACAAACTCACTTTGCCATAAAGCAAGATTACTGCCCCTTGAGCCGATGACGATTTTCTTTTTGACCTTCATCAACCCTCCCCCGGCAATCCCAGAATGGTCCGAATTGTCTTGATGGTTTCGTCGTTATCGCTTTTACCCGCCGCTTTTTTGATTGATGATATGGGGGTGTGAAGAATCTTGTTGACCATGGTTTTCGATGCCGAATCAAACAGAAGGCGGTTTTTTTCCGAAAGCTTATCTTTTATCTTCTCCAACTCGCCAAGGCGTATGGCTTCCACATATTCCTGCATCTGTTTTATCGTGGGAGCGGCCTTATGTTTCTTATGCCACTCCATAAACTTCTCGATTTCGTCACCTATTATATTTCTTGCCACGTGGGCTTGTTCTTTTCTGCTTTCCTTGTTTGCCTCCACCTGTCCAATAAGGGCGTCCAGGTCATAAAGAAAAACATTTTCAAGATCACCCACAGCCGGTTCAATATCTCTGGGAACAGCAAGGTCAATGATAAAAAGGGGCTTTTTCCTTTGTAACGCGACTCTTTCAACTGTCTCTTTTGAGAGAAGAAACCCACTTGCCCCTGTTGAACAAAGAAGAATATCAACATCCAAAAGGGCGTTTTCAATCTTCTCCATCCTGACAACTTCGGCGCCTGTTTTTTCGGCCAGAGCCTTTGCCCTGGAGATGGTCCTGTTCGCGATAAAGAGTTTTCCAATTCCCCTGTCTTTAAAAATCCTCGCGGTTAACTCACCGTTTTCCCCCGCGCCTATAAGCAACAAAGAGGCTTTTCGGAAATCCTCGTGTATTTTTCGGGCAAAGTCACAGGCAACCTGCCCGATAGACATACTGCCAAGACCAATGCCGGTTTGGGTTCTGATCTTTTTCCCAACCCGAAAAGCAAAATGGATAAGCTTGTTTAGAATGGGGCCTGTGGTTTTGCCTGTGGTGGCGTAACGATAAGCCTGTCTGGTTTGGGCCATTATCTGGTTCTCGCCCATAACCATGGAATCGAGGCCGCTTACAACCTTGAAAAGATGCTCAACAACTTCCTTGTTCCCAAGCTGATATAAATAGGGGGTGATGTCGTCCTTGCCAATATTGTTATAATCGGCCACAAAAAACCTTAATGCGTCAGTATCAAAGCAACCTTCTTTAAAAACACAATAAAGCTCGGTTCTGTTGCAGGTTGAAAGAATCAGGCATTCCTCGACGCAATAAAGGTTTGAAAGAGCCGCCAGCGCCCTCTCCACCCTCTGAGCCGTAAAAGCCACCTTCTCTCTTACCGCGACATTGGCGGTTTTATGGTTTAAACCGACAACCGCGATATCCATATCTCAAACTCCTTTTCAGCCTTTTCCAAATCCCCTTTTATTATCCAATCCAAAAGGGGCGCCTGCGCTAGTTTTTCTAAAATCTCTCTTCTCTTTTTCTGATCAAATTTATGGTTATTGATTATTTGTTCTCGCCACTTAGCGCATGTTTTTACAAGAACGCCATACTCCGAATCGTACTTTTCTTCCAATTCTCTCCTGATTCTTTTGGCCAGAAAAGGCGCCTTTCCGGATGTGGAAACGGCAATAAGCAGATCATCCCTTATAACTTTTGAGGGCACAAAAAAATCACTTTCCAGGGGCGAATCCACCAAATTAACCAGGGCGCCGCCCTTCTGTGAATTCCTGGTGATTTCCATGTTCAAATCATGGTTGTCAGTACAGGCGAAAACAAGAAAAGCGCCCTGTTCATCTCCTTCCCTATACTCACGGTTCTTTTTTTTGAATTGCCCTGGCAAGCTCTCGATTTCCTTGCGGAAGGAAGGGGCTATAACAGTAACAGAGGCCCCGCTTTCCAATAACCCCGCCACCTTCCTGGCCGCCACTTTGCCGCCGCCCACCACAAGACATTTTCGAGATTCAAGCTTTATAAAAATTGGATATAGTGGTTTTTCAGCCATATTTATTTGATAAACCTCTTCTGTTAACAGGACCAATAAAGACAATTCTGTCTATTAAATGCCGGTCGTTAAGTCAAGGTATTTCGAGGATCAATAGGGGAAGGGGCGCTGCCCCATACTCCGCCAAAGGAACACGTCCCTTTGGAATCCCGCGATTAAAGCTACGCTTTAATCCGGAATTAAAAGTGATGTTTCCTTGACGAGTTTTCCCGGTTTTATCCATAACAAATGTGTCGTCGGGTTATTGGGTCCGGCGGCATGCCGGCGCCTGAATAGGAATATTTTAACCCCACCGTTTCCAATAAAAATGCTAGAGTGCTTTTTGCTGTTAAAAGGGGATTGACAATTATTAAAGCGGAAAGAATTTAACCTGAATTCACTGGAACAGGGGGATAGCCAAAATGGTAAAATGGAAAGGGGTAAAAGTATTTTCGGCGACAAAATCCAAGGAGCGCCAGGAACTGGGCGATAATGTTACCAAGTGGATAGCCGCGAATCCCGGCATTGAGGTTATGGATTATATTGTCAGGCAGTCCAGCGATAACGAGTATCACTGCCTAACCATAATTATTTTTTATAATCTGTGATTATCCCGGTTGGAATAACGGCCTAAATCAGCTTATCCTTTTTCATCCAGCCAATGGTGTTCCTTAAAGCGTCATCAAAGGGCGTAATTGTATATCCAAGATCAAGAAGAGCTTTTCCACTTTGATAAGCCCAGTGGTGTTTCATCACCCCCGCCCGCCCTTTTGTTATCATGGGCGTGGTCTTTGCCATCCGGGCGAATTTCTCCATAAGGGCGGCAATCGACCACACAACCCACAGCGGGATGCTTCCCCTGGGTTCTTTCAGGCCGGAAAATTCACATACTTTGTAGACAAAATGGGCAAGACTGTGGTTTTGACCGCCCAGAATATAACTCTGCCCCACTTCTCCCTTTGTCATTGCCGCCATATGCCCTTTAACTACATCGTCAATATAGGAGAAGCACCACCTGGTTTTGCCTTTTCCAGGCAGCCGCGAAAAAGTTCCATCGGCTATCTGTTTTACAAGACCCGCGGCGAAATTGCCTTCGGTTAATAGTCCCGGACCAAAGATCAGTCCAGGGCAGACAACGACTATCGGCGCGCCTTTTTCCACATATTCCAGGGCTTTTTTATGGCCAAGATATTTTGTCAGTTCATATTGGTTATGGAAATGCTTTGGATTGTGCGTAAGGTTCTCGTCTCCATCCCGTGCTTTTTCTGAAGGACCCAGAGCCATAAATGACGAGGTATAGACAATGCGCTCCACTTTTTCGGCCATGGCGGCGCGAATTATATTTTCCCATGCCAACAGATTGATTCGTTCAAAAACATTCCAGTCCGTAACCCACTCTTTGACCACCGCCGCTGTATGATAAATTCTCTTAACATGGCAAACCGCCTCGGCGATATCTTCCGGGTCTTCCAGGTCGCCTTGGAAAATTTCCACGTTTGGGTCGGTGGCGAGTTTGCCGAGGTAATCTGGGAATCGACAAAAAACACGGACATATTCACCGGACAAGAGGAGTTTTTCAAGGAGGGCATTGCCCAGATAGCCCGTAGCGCCGGTAAGTAATGTAGTCACGAAAACCTCCCGGTGTGCCGCCGGCATCAATAACCCGACCGGTGTGCCACCGGCATCAATAACCCGACGGCACATTTGTCATGGACAGAAACCTGTTATGCCAGGGCGTAGAAATGTGAGCAAGCTGAGGCTTGGCCCACGCCACCCGATTTCAGATTCCCCTCTCCTTTTGGGAGAGGGGTCAGGGCCGCTAATTATTTCTCTTTACCGGGCGAAAGGCGTCAAGCCAACCGGCAAATGGCGGGCCTGACCTTGTTTGAACATAGACAGCGCCGGCGCCTTTGAATTTGCAGACAAGCCCTTCACCTGAAAGGAATGTAGCCTTTAAGCCTCCAACGCCCACCACGGAAAAATCGAGGTTTTCCGGAAATGCCACCAGGTGGGTTGTATCCACAACGTAGCCATCGGTAAACTCAACTTTCTTCAGACCGCCAAAAGAGGAAAACCAGCAGTCTCCTTCACCGGTAATCTTAAGCAGAAAGAGTCCCTCGCCTGCGAAAAATGTCTTGAGACCGCCCCACTTGCTGTCAACGTTGATGTCGCCACAGTGAGCCATATAGGCGCCGGCCTGCATCAGCCAGTTTTCACCGGTAAATTTTAAATGCTCGATATCGCCGGGCATGGATGGCGCGAATTTAATGGTTCCCGACCCGCCTTCAGCGGTAAAGTTGTTCACGAAAAACGATTCCCCCGCGATCTTTCTTTTTAACCCCGAGAGCATTCCCCCTTTGGCGCTGGTCTGAATTTTCATGTTTGAACTCATGGCGACCATGGCGCCGGATTCGGCCTGTACTGTCTCCTGCCCCTCAAGGGCAAGTTCCAGCATGGCATAATCAGGTTTGCCTGTAATATCAAATTTCATATCTTCCTCCTCCTCCTTATTAGTCAGTAAACCGAAATTTAATCAAAGACCAGACCGCCTGGAAGGCGTCTGTCAAGCCAATCTTTTTTCCATCGCTGTAATCTCGGCCCGCGTACTCGATGGGCACTTCAAAGACTCTGCATTTCATCTTGAAAACCTTAGCCGTAATCTCAGGCTCAAAATCAAACCG
>CAYSHR010000049.1:0-12346 GCA_964430795.1 uncultured bacterium | reverse complement strand
AATAAATTCCGACCAGTCTCGAAGCAGCAAATTCAATCTCAGCAGATTTATATTCTCTTCGTAAATATATATCGCCCTTGGTGTTTTCCAGTCGGTTTGCTCAATATTTGAGATCATTGCCATAATTTCGAAACCAGCAAGGGCGCCGCAAAAAAACAGAGGAGTGTCCGCTTCCAGCAGAGTCTTGTTTCGCTCAAGAAAGAGAAGGCTCTTTTTTACGGCGTTTTCATGGTGGGACAAAGGAGCGCCCCGGCCATTAGATACCTTGCAAAGAAAGGGCGAACCATCCTTTCCCATTAATATCCGATATGAGTGATCAAAGGCGGTTGAGGCAATAAGCTTATAAACCGAAGGCTGAGCTCGGTTCAGAGCCAACATATTTTTATCAAAATTATTATTTAATGAAGATCTTTCAATGTTTATCGCCATTGCCACAATTCAGTACTTTCTTTGAAAATATTACTGTTGAATCTTTTTAGAAATGACCAGGTGTTTTTGTATCCGAATAATTTTGACAGGATCAGAGCCCATTTCCATTTGGCTTTATTATCTACAATGGAAAGTTCAATAAGACGCCCGCGCCAAATATCCTTTCTACCCGCGCCGGAGGCGAGATTGGCTTCGAAAATACAATCGGAAACAAACTGGCTCTTCAATCTATTGGTTCCATCGGGTTTTGGTAGGCAAATATTTTCCTGTTTGAAAATGCTCTCTATCTCTTTTCGCGCCTTGGAAAAAGTCGTGCTTTCCAAAGGACGCTTAGCCCAATATTTTCGTCTTACAAGATTGTGGTTTTTTATCTGTGTATTTGAAAATCGGGAGGAAACACTTTTACCGTGTAGTCTATATCTAAGTAAAGGAAGGGGGATATTCGCTAACTGAAAACCCTCAGAAGCCTTTAACCACAGGGCATAATCCTCCACGTGAGGAATAACCGGATAGCCTCCAAGCTCATCAAAAACTCTCTTTCTTAACATAACGGTTGGATGATAGACCGATGGAAAAAGGGCGAGTCGTCTTTTAACCCATCCGGGGGAAGAGGGGATAAACCACTTGTCAATCAGGTGGTCGTTTTCATCGATCACCGATAAAAAGGAACCGACAATTCCTATCTGAGGATTTTGGTCAAGAAAGGAAACCTGTTTTTCAAAACGATCCGGTTCGCAAATATCATCGCTGTCCATGCGGGCAATGTAACGCCCTTTGGAAATCCCAATGCCAAGATTGAGAGCTGAAATTATACCACCGTTTTCCTTGCTTATTATTTGCAATCTTTTGTCGTTAAAGGATTCAAGAATCTCCAGGGACCTGTCTGTGGAGCCGTCATTGATACAAATCAGATGAAAATCCCCAAATGTCTGACTCACCACGCTTTCTACCGCCTGCTCCAGATATTTCTCTCCATTGAAAACCGGTAACAAAACAGTGACCGTTGGAGCTGTCATGATGGTTGGCTCCTTTGGGCATAGTTTGGTTGGGTGTTTACCTGGGAAAATGAGGAATTCTTTTCTGGTGATTTAATTAAAAAGTCGTTATGAATTCTCCATTTTAAGTCAACATTTTTAAAAAGAAACCTGTTTTCTTTAGGTGGAAAATCTTTTAAAAGCCCTTTTGCATGGGCCATGTTCAGCAAGTCCGGCTGCCCTTTTATCTGACGCAACCAGAGAGCAGTAATAAATGGTGATATTGAATTTCCTTTGTAAAATTCCAACAGCCTGGAAAAACCCTCTAAGGAAATATTGCCTGTCGCCAAGCAAACCAACTCATCCTTAACCCAAGAGCCAATCCCATTATCTTTGCGGATATTTTTCACATCCCGCACTTTAGGAAATCCCACAAAGTTTCTATAAACAGTGAGTTCCGCGAGTTTTTGGCGCCTGATGGAATATTCACCATTAATGATCTCTATTATTGCGGCTGCGGTTTTTTTCCGTGCGTCATTGATGGAAATGGGAATGTGTTTTGATAAAAAAGAATCAGGCACAAAAAGGGAATCAGGCGCGCGAAGTCTATCTGACAAATCATCAGCGCTTTGACAGATTGCATTAGAAAAGCCACAGTGAAATATGGTGTTGATTCCTTCAGGGAAAACGCAGATTGGTATTTTTTTTTGTAAAGCCTGGATCACAACCTGTGAATTACCCCTTGAAATAAGAAGATCAGTTACCGCGAGAATGGGATTAACGTCATAAGCCGGATCAAGAACCATGGCGCCGGGAGCGAACTTATCCACAAAGGATTTTATGGAAGCCGGCTTCTCGTTTGGATGCCCTTTTATTATCAGCTTATAGCCCGGAACCATTCCCTTAAATGAGTTTTCAATAAGATTGATCCTGACATTCTCTGTTTCGGCGCTGCCCGAGTCAATGGTGTTAAGACAGGATAGAATAAGAGTGGCTGTTTTTTCCCCTGGTTCGACGCCAAGCTCATTTCTTATTTGCTTAAGAAGATTCTTATTGCCGGAAGATGTTCTTTGAGGAAAAAAGGGCCACCCAGCGCAAAGGACCCTATTTGAAGGGTGCCCTCTTTTTATAAATCCATCTCTTTCATAAGGAGAGGCAACAAGAAGGTAATCTGTGGGCAGCAGGTAATTATTCATTCCATTATCAGTAACTGCCAACTGGTGGACTTCCTCAATGGCGATCACGGGAATGTCGCGCTGATCAGCTCTTTCCATCAAGTCGATAACCCAGACGTCCGGTGTCGCGATGGAGAGTATTATTCCTTTTACGTTTCGAGAAAAGATTGTGTTGTCAATCAGCCCTTCATTCACAGAAATATAGTCAACCCCAAGAGCCTGAAGTTTTTCTTCAGAGTCAAACCAGGGTTTACTAATTCTGCAGAGTGCGATGAAATGGATTTCCGGCAATATATTCTGGATTCTTTTCATGTTTTGAATGTGAACAAGGCCGACGGGGTAATAGAGAATCACAGGTCTATATTTTTTGGAAATCATGGTTTTAGTTTTCATTATATATCCATCTCCCCGGCCTGATAAACCATGCAGTTCGATCCGCAAGCGGCGCAGTAGCTATCCATTGTTTCTCTTGTGCGTAAAGCTTTTTCAGAATAAAGAATATCCCCCAGGGAGTTTTTCAACAGTGAGCCTATAAAAAGATCTTTATCCTTTGCGCATACATAAACATTTCCATCAGGCTCAATAAAAACACCATTGTTTCTAAACACGCATCCGATGTTTCTTTTTCCTGAATATATAAAAGTTGTGACGAATTTGTGATAGAAGGAATCAATCCGCCTCGCGGCCAGAAGAGAATCGAAAAAAGCTATAGCCTTCTGTTTGTAATGGCCATTCTTCCCAAAGGAGAAAAATTCCGATTCGTTCTTAAAATGAAGATCACTTTTAATATATGGTGTGAAAGTTATGTAGCCTCCAAGGGCGTCGGCTATCTTGAGGGTCTTGCCAAGAGCATCTACAGTGATGGGATTGACATTGCAACCCAGGCTGAGAAACTGAGGGTCCAGCCGGGAATTTTTTATTGACAAAAAAGTCTCTGTAGCTTTTTCAAAAGCTCCTTTGACTCCTCTTGTTCTATCATGAATTTCAGGGGGACCATCGAGACTGATCTCAACAGCGAACTTTGTTTTGCCTCCTTTTAGTTTTTCACTAATGGCGGCAAGAGAGTTTATAATTCGATTAGTAAGCAAGCCGTTTGTGGAAAGGCCGATGGTTTCCAGAGATGGTAGATTGGCTGCCAGGGAGCAAACCAGCTCGGGCAGATTCTTTAATAAAAAGGGTTCGCCTCCTGTGACATTAATGACCTTCAACTCATCCAGAATCTCGCGCCCCTTGATAATTTCATCAATAACAGCATGGGAAATAACCTCTCTGTTCTCTCTACCCAGACTGCACATGGCGCATTTCGCGTTGCATCTGTAGGTCACGGGCAACACCATGGCAAAGAGCTTATGCGAAGATTCCCCTTGGCTCATTTTACCCTTCCCATTGAGCGATTGTCTTTTTCATGTTGGTTTTTAAATCGTGATATTTCTTAACTCTGGAATACCCGTACTCTGCTTTTATTCTCAAGCCGGCAGGATTGTTAACAAAAGAGATTACTGCCCGGGCGATTTCCAAAGGCGACTCTCTTTTGATGAGCTTGCCGCATTTTCCATTATCCAGAAGCTCAGGAATGCCTGAGACCGAAGTGGCGATTGTAGGCACTTTCGCGGCCATGGCTTCAGCAAGGGCAAAGGGTTGCCCTTCTGACCTGCTGGGTAGTAGAAAAAGATCGAAAGCACCATATATTTCCTTAACATTATCCCGCCAACCCAAAAAGGAGATGTATTTATCGGTATTGTTGGTTTCTGCTCGATTTTCCAATGATTCCCTTAAAGGCCCGTCACCTATGACCGTGAAGTGAATCTGGTTTAGAATATGATCCGGCAATAAAGCCAGGGCGTCAACAAGAAGGTCCAGGCCCTTTTGCCGGGCGCATCTTGCCACTGTCAATATGTGATACTTTTTATCAGGGAGGCTGCCTCTAATCTTCGTGATTCGTTTTTTTGAGTGGGCGCTGTTTTTATTTACCTGTACCGGATTGGGAATTACAATCATTTTCCGTGCAGGAAAACCGTAATTGTCAGTCAAGAGTGAAGCGTTGTTTTTGCTAACCGCGATCACCCTCCTTGCTTTTCTATAAATGGAGGTAATCCGCTTTTTCAACGGAGTCTCAAAAGTAAAACCAGGGGCGACATACTGCTCGGTAAAAACAAGAGGAAGTTTGTTTCTAATTGCGGTTTCTCTTGGGGTCACAGTAGTCCATGGCGCGCCGCATACCGCGTGAAAAATATTCGGAGAGAAATCATCAATAACTTTTTGCACTGTCCAGGCGATGGTGGCCGGGTCATTCTTTCGATGGTAAAGGGGCGCCCTTTTTACCGGTGCGCTAATTTTGTCCAGCATGGCAAAAAGAATGTCACTGCCTGGATGATCATCAATAATCACCTGAACCTGCCAACCGTGATTTATTCCTTCCAGATAGAGATCACGCATATAGGTATCCACGCCACCGGGCGCGGTGACATCGGTGAGAAGAAGAGCTCTTTTTGATTGCTCATTAACAAATGTCAATGAATTGCCCTCCTGTTGTCTTTGCCTGACTCTTTACGCAAAGAAGAATCAGGTTCATACAGGCGATATGTAGCGATGCCGGCTTCTCTTAAAGGGCGGCTTTTTTCCCACAATAAAGACTCCATGGCGTCTGAAGATAAAATTATGCAATCCAGAGAGGATTCTCTGGCTTTTTCAGGAGGGAAAACTTTTATTCCATTAAATTCTTTTCCTTCCAATTTTGGATTGTCATCCAGTATCATTTCTATGTTTATCCCATTTTCTTTAAGACTGAGAATGTCCGGAATTATTTTCTGGGTATGCCGTCCCGCGCCATACAGCGCGGCGGTTATATTCTTCTTTATCCTTGGAATTTTTTGCAGAATTCTGTCGATTATGGGGTTTGGAATATCTCCACGGTTTTTTATGGGATCTCCGTGGAGGCAGCACATAGCTTCTGTAATCTCGGCCAGGGATTTAGCCCAGGTTTTGTGATGGACTCTTGCCGTTCTTTTTTCAAGGGGTATTGATGAGCCATTTTCATTTATGACCTTATTGTAATATTCGATCTTTCTCTTTACGATTCTCCCAGGAGCGAATTGTTTTCGGACTCTTTTAAATGCTCTTTTTCCAAGGCGCCTGGCATGGTCGCGATTTTCAAATAGAAAGGAGATCTTTTCGGCCAGGGTATCAATGTCACCCTGGTTTACTGGAATGCCCGAGTCTCCCATCATCTCAACCATGCCCGAATCATTTCCCACAATAGCGGTTCTGCCTGAGGCCATTGCCTCAAGACAGACATTGGGAAAGTTTTCGAAAATTGATGGAAAGACGCAAAAGAGGGAGGATTGATAGAGTTTGTAAAGAGAGTCGGCAGGCATATTGTCCAAAAACCTTACTCGACTGCTATTCTCTTGCCCTATCAACAATGAGAGATATTCCTTCATCGATCCGCCGCCGGGAGCTGTGGGCGTATCACCACCTACAAAATGGAATCGGGCGTTTTTATGTTTATCCAGAAAAATATTCAGAGCTTTACCAAGTTCCACAACACCTTTTCTTCGCTCAAGGCGTCCGATAAAAAGAATTTTATCGGAATCGGCGGGTGTGTATTTTTCATTTACGTCATCGGCAAAATAGGGGTAGGGAATTACAGTCACAGGCTTGGATAAATTTACCGCGGATTCAGTACGGTTTGCCATGGGTGTGCAAGGCGCGCAAACGCTGTCCGCCATTGCCAGAGCAAACAGCTCCATCTCTTGCCCATTAAGAGGCGCCTGGCGGTTAAGTTCCTGCAGAAACCAGGTCGGCGTGTGACACATCACCACAGATGGAACAGTCCACTTCGGATCCATAAAAAGCATCCATCCAGGGGCTTCCCATTCGGTAAACTCCACAATGTCAAGTTTGTTGCCCGCGAGAAAGTCCATAAGTGATTCATAGAAAAGTCCGGCAGTATGAAACCATTCGTTGGCTCTTGTCCATGGTCCGGCCATACCTGTAGAAAAAGGATCAGGTGGATCAAACAGGCTTCTGTGAACAGTAACGCCGGGTGGATCAGCGAGATTGTCGCTCTTGTCGGTTTTTACAGTAAAGACATGAACCTCATGGTTCTCTTTAGCAAGAGCCCGGCTCATCTGATAAACATAGGTTCCCACGCCTCCTCCAAAAAAGGGTGGAAATTCTCTTGAGACCAAGCCGATTCTCATGTTCGCCCCTCATAAGTGGAATTGGTTTCACTTTTGGAAAATTGGCTATTGTAAAGGTTGTCATTGTCGTTGTTTTCAATTTGCTGATCGTATAAACGAATAACGGCAAGGCCGGCCTTTCTTAGGGAAATAGACTTTTTCCAAAGGATGGACTGGGCCGAATCAGAAGATAATATTACGCGATCAAGATCATAATCCAGGACCGCTTGCTTTGGCAAAACAGGAACGCCGGCAATGAAACTCCCATGGGATTTTGGATTGTCATCAATAATAATCACGATTTCAATATTGTTTTTCCGTAGAAATTTAAAATGATCCGAGAGCTTTCTGGTATGGGCGCCCGCGCCATAAAGGGCAACCCGGACAAGCCCGGACTCAGGTTTCACCATATCAATAATTTTATTCGCGATTTTAGCCCCCATGCCGGAAGTATCGGTTATGGATTTAGTGAACATTCTTCTGAGACTTTCTCCAAGGTCGGAAACAAGGTCCGGAAAATTAGAAGGGGGAATGTTTTTGATTTTATTTTCTAAAAGATGTTTCGATGATTTCGACTTGATGACATCCCTATAAAACAGCTCCCTTTTTTCGGTCATCGCTTTTACACCAAAATTATTTCTTACTCGGTGAAAGGCTTTTTCGCCAAGGCTGGAAAAGGTTTCCGGCGAATTCAGAAGATCGATAATGGTCTTGGTTAAAATATCACGGTCTTCTTTTGGAAAAGCAATGCCGCTGTCGCCAAATATTTCGGACATTCCCGTATCACTGGAGTAAAGGGCGGTACGCCCTGCCGCCATAGACTCAAGACAGACATTGGGGAAGTTGTCAAACAAGGATGGGAAGACGCAAAAAGCCGCGGATTTGTACAACTGATAGAGCTTCTCTTTTTGTACATTGCCCAAAAAAGTGATGGACTTGCTATGTTCAGGGCTTAGAATTCCAGCCAGAAAATCTTTCATCGAGCCGGCGCCGGGAGCAGTTAGCGTGTCGCCGCCGGCGAAAATAAAATTGGCGTCAGGAATTTTGTCCAGAACCATATTTGCCGCCTTAACCAGAGTTATCACGCCTTTTAGTCTTTCGAGCCTGCCGACAAAAAGAATGTTTTTCCCCTTTGGCGGTAAAAATAATTTTGCGACTTGATTCGAATAAAAGGGGTGAGGAAGGACCTGTATGGGTTTCCATGAGTTTAGTTTTGAGTTGATTTTACTCGCGAGAAAATCGCTTGGAGCGCAAACGCCATCGGCCAAGGCAATCTGGGCTAATTCCAGACTTTGCCCTATTTGGGGCGAAAGACCATTTTGTTTTCTGAGCAACCAGGTTGGTGAATGACAGTTGACGACCGTTGGAATGTCCCACCTGGAATCCATCAACAGCATCCATCCGGGCGCCTCTGTCTCGGGGAATTCAACAATGTCCAGTCTTGTTTCTTTGACAAAAGAGAGAAGCCTGTCCCTGAATCCTCTTGCCAGGTAAAATGTCTCGTTGGCTTTTTCCCATTCAAAGCAAAGGCCGGTTTTAAATGGATCAGGAGGGCGAAAAGGCATTCTGTGAATATAAAGATTATTCTGACGGCTTAATGAATTTTCAGAGCCCCGCCCAATAGTAAAAACATGAACCTCATGCCCCTGATCCGCCAATCCGGAACTTATCTGACAAATGGATGTTCCTATTCCACCACCAAAAAATGGGGGGAACTCTTTTGTGACAAAACCGATTTTCAATTTCCGATTTCCTTTAGTTTGCTTTGCTCGGCTAAAAAGACCTCATTGATGGAAATCATGGCATCTGAAAAAGCTTTTGACGCCTTTTTCCATTTGGAATTTTCAGGAGCTTTCGCCTTTCGGTAAATGGTTTCAAACTTTATCGCGCTATCCTCAATGTTTCCAAAGGGCCTTGACCCTTCTGTGATCTGTTTCAGCAAGTCATCCGAGTAAGTCAGGGTAGTGATTTTTTCCGCAAGATCATCAGCGTCGCCCATTTTGAAATGGAGACCATTTATCTTATCTTGAATTAAGTTTGTCATACCTAAGCCGTCGGAACAGATCACCGGCGTGGAAAATGCCTGGGATTCCAGGATGGAGATAGGAGAATTTTCGTGCCAGATGGACGGGAGCACAAGGCAATCAATCTCCTGGAATATGACGCCAACTTGATCGGGCATAAAACGCCCTTTAAGGATTACGTTTGAAAGATAATTCGCTTTTTCGAAAAGTTTTGCTGTAAAGGGATCCTTATTCCAGGTTTCCTGCTCCCCGAAGATAAATAATTCCACGGGAACATCCTTTGGAACCCTTTCCATGGCTTTGAGAAGAACATCAATTCCCTTTATTCTATTCCAGCGACCTACAAATCCCAGACGTAACTTATCCGCTTTTTTGGTAGGCGCATCATATTTTTGACTATTTATATTTACTCCATATGGCCAGTAGCCGACCTTGCTTTTATCAACATCGAGTCCAAGAATCAGCTCTTCCATAAAGGGGCAAGGGCAATGGTGGAATGAATAACCCTTTGCAAAAAGGTCCCGGAGCCCGTCTTTGTAACTTGCCACCGCCTCCCATTGGGAATCAGTCAGGTCCTGATGGCATTCACGACAATTGGAAAGGTCATGATTTGAGCAGATAGAGAAATCTGTTTTTAAAAAATGGCTTTCTTTACAGAACCAAAGGAAATCAACATGAGTTGCCACAACCGGTATTCCAAGATCAAGAGCGGCCATTGAGAAAGCCCACATGTGCCACCCGTTTGTAATGTGAATAACGTCGGGCTTTTGTTTTTCCAGTCTATTGGTCGCTTCGCGATAGAGTTCCGGGTAGAACTGAATCGCATAAAATGGAGCTGGACGATATGGGAAATCATAGCTGAACTTATAGACGGGAATGCCGTCAAAGGCACCAAATACAGGGCGCCCTCGGCGGTGCTTGAAATCAAGGGCGGAAATGGAAACGTCATGCCCTTTATTTGACAAGGCTTTAGCCAGATTTCTGGTATATACTTCAGCGCCGCCAAATACCTCAGGTAAATACCCTGTAAGAGCAAACTCAATCTTCACTCAAATACGCCTTATTAAAATATTGTTTCACTACCGCTTTTCGTTATGAGCAGGGCAAAAGTCACCTCGACCCATATGTTATTTTTTATCGGTTTATTTATCTGAAAGTTAAATGTTTTCCCAGCATTAGGTGATATTTTCACCAAGTGGAAAATGTAATGGGAAAGGCATGGGAATTGTCTGGATTATCACTTTGGCTTTTCAAATAATAACTTTGATGGATGGATTTTCCGCACTTGACCTTGAGGCCTAAGCTTTTTGAGTAATCGTTCAGTGATAAGGGTGCAAGGTTTGAGATCGGGGGAGATGACCTCATTTCTCAACAATGGCCGGCATTGTCAATGATATTAGGGAAATGGGGATCGTGTACCCCGATCTCATATGAAAATCCGGGGACACGTAACAAGTACATGTCCCCCCTTTTCCAAAAAGCCCCTTGTAGCTGAACGATTACCTTTTTGCATATGGCGTAATAGCCGACACATGTGTATTGTTATAGCAACTGCCATGCCAAAAATATGATTCCTTTAGTTTCAAGTAGTTACTAAAAAGGGGCAATTGTAAAGTGTTCGATTATGAGAATCGGTGTCCGAAATCGAGACACTTACGGACCGGTCGGTGTTTGAATCGAACGATTTTAATGTAATTGTGGGAGGAAAAGTGATATCATGAAAACTTAATGTGTTCGCATGGCACCTATGTTGCGGCTGCGCTTATCAAGCTTCCTGTTGGTGAATTTGAATCGTATTTTGTGTTAGGAACTCCAGTCGCGTCCACCCTGATGTTGCCGGTGGAATCATTGTACCGCACCGGATTATTTTTGACATAAGCGAACACACACGGCCCGTCTTTGATGCCCACTGGATCCGCCGCCGTCCATCGCCCAAGCCAGGGCGCATAGTAACGCGCGCCGTAGTAATAGAGGCCGGTTCCGTCGTCACGCTCTTTGCCGGTGTAGCGAAAGGGTTTTTGGGAGACGGTGGGCGTATTCAAAATTCAAAGAACGTAAACTCTAATCTGAATGAAGCACGATTAATCGGAATTAAGTAAAGTGTCCTGAACTCCCTTTGAAATTCTCAATGGAGTTCCGGGGACACAATACTTATCTCTTTTTCTTTTTAGGTCCTGGTTTTTGTTTTGCCAAGGTGCGATTCAGTTTTCTTTCCAAGCGAGAAACGAATTTGTCGTCGGAATAGCCCAATTTGAAATTGGGGCATCAACCAACTTTGAGCCGTTTGCGGAAGAATCCTTTGACAGCATCCTCACGCATACTCTATGTTCTTGTTTGTCAAGTGTTTATTAGAAATCGACCGGGGGATGGTTTATGGATCAAAAAAACGCGAAATCTTCAAAATACAGCCGTGATGATCTTATCGAGGCTGCAAAAGTGGCATCAGAGAAAACTGGCGGTCCAGTAAGCAGAAGAGAATTCCAGCGAATAAGTGGAATCAGTTCATACCATATCTATAAATTATTTCCTGAAGGTGGTTGGAGAGAGATTTTAGACCTCGCAGGAGTAAGCTTGCATCCTCGTGATACAAAGCGGATGGATGACTCCGAACTACTCGCACATTTTCATTCGGTAGTGTGCGAATTAGGACGAATTCCTACCTGGTATCTGTTCAGGGATTTGTCTGATATTTCTTGCGACGTTGTGCAAAAGCGTTTTGGGGGAATGCAGGGCACATTGAAGAAATATCGAGATTGGTTGCAGAAAAACCACCCCGAATCTCCATTCCTGGATATGCTTCAGGTGAAGTCAAAACATGAAACCCCTGTTCTCCGTGTAGAAGAAGCTCGGTCCTCCCAGAACATTATCGATTGGGAGAAAAAAGATATTCAGGAATATGGAGCCCCGATCAACTTTCGTGGATTGCGCCATGCACCGATCAACGAACAGGGCGTGGTGTACCTTTTCGGAATGGTGAGTTACGAGCTTGGGCTTATCGTTGAAGCAATCCAATCCCAGTATCCCGACTGTGAAGCAAAACGTTGCGTGGATCATAAACGTGACCGATGGCAGCGAGTGAAGATAGAGTTCGAATTCAGAAGTAAAAATTTCCTTGCACACGGTCATGATCCGCAGGGATGCGATCTCATTGTGTGCTGGGAGCATGACTGGGAGGCATGCCCTATCGAAGTAATTGAACTGCGCACTGTCATCGATGAATTGGACGGATAATAAAATTATTACGGGCAGCTTATAATTCGCAAAGGAGTTCCGGGTGAGTTCCGGGTGAGTTCCGGGGACACAATACTTATCTCTTTTTCTTTTTAGGTCCTGGTTTTTGTTTTGCCAAGGTGCGATTCAGTTTTCTTTCCAAGCGAGAAACGAATTTGTCGTTACCCAAAGGGCGGCCGGTGCGTTCGTGAATATGTAAAATAGAAGAGGCTTTTTCAGATATGTCGCGCCTGAGAAAACCGCCCTTGCCAGAGATAGCCTCGCCAACCTTCGCGGAAGTTAATCAGCCGGGTGTATCCGCGGTGAGCTTCGCCAATGGCGCGGCTAAGCCC
>CAYSHR010000048.1:0-12347 GCA_964430795.1 uncultured bacterium | reverse complement strand
CGGACCTGTTGAGCCGCCCAGGGAAAACCCAATACCCACGCGCCCTTTATATGGATCATTCGAGGTCCTTGACGCCTTTTTTCCCTTCCCCTTTCCTTTGCTCTTTTTAGCAAGAGCTGTTCCGGTAAAAAGAAAAACCAGGGCCATAAAAAAGATAAATGACACAACAGCGGTTTTTTTCATGTTTCCTCCGATAAATTTTCTATCCAGAGAATATCATAAATAGCAAAATACGGAAATGTTGGAAAAAAGAATCAAATATTTTGATTTCTTTATCAGCTTCTCAGAAAATCATGTTCATGGTGGGCAAAAGAAAAATGGGAATTTAATTGAAGGGGCATAAGGCATCATTCGCCTGTAGCGAAGTGCTTTAGCTTCTCCAGGATGGTTTCGCCTTTGCTCGCCTGTTTTTCGGCTTCAATCCCGGCAAATTCCCCAAGAAGTTCTTCCTGCTTCTTAGTGAGCTTTTTGGGGATTGAAACATTTACCTGGATAAGAATATCCCCTCGGCCATAGCCTTTGAGAAAAGGAATGCCTTTTCCTTTAACCTTGATAATATCCTGGTTTTGGCTTCCTTTTGGTATGTATATTTTATGGTCGCCATCCAGGGTGGGAATGGTGGTATGCCCTCCTAATGCCGCTGTTGCCATGGAGATTGTAATATTTATGGAAAGGTCATTGCCGTGGCGCTCAAAGAATTCATGGGGACGAAGAAAGATCAGGACATAGAGGTCGCCGGCCGGTCCGCCATTGGCGCCGTCTTCGCCTTTGCCCGATATACGCATTTTCGCGCCATGGTTTATCCCCGCGGGAATTTTAACTGAAAGATGAGAGCTTTCGATCACCTGGCCTGAGCCTTCACATTCAGGGCATGGGTTCTTGATGATCTTTCCAGATCCTCCGCATTGACTACATGTTGTCTGGATTGAGAAAAAACCGGAAGACCTTCTGACCTGTCCGTGCCCTTGACAAACCGGACATGTAGAGGGGGAAGAGCCGGCTTTTATACCTGAACCGCTACACTGAAGACAAGAGGCGTATTTTTTTACCTCGATTTTTTTCTCAGCTCCAAAAGCGGCTTCTTCAAGGTCAATTTCCAGGTCATAGCGAAGGTCGCGTCCTCTCCTTGCCATGTTCCGCCTCTGCCCGGAAGAGAACCCGCCGCCAAAGAGGTCCTCAAAAATACTTCCCATGTTGTCAAAAATATCGTTAAAGCCGTTAAAGCCCTGAAAGCCTTGCCCTCTGAGTCCATCATGGCCGAATCTATCGTAAGTAGCTTTTTTGTTCGGGTCTGATAATACCTGGTATGCTTCAGAAGCTTCCTTGAATTTGTCTTCAGCTTCTTTGTTGTCTGGATTTCTATCTGGATGGTATTTTATCGCGAGTTTTTTATAGGCTTTTTTTACAGTATCAATGCCGGCGTTTTGATTAACGCCCAGAATCTCATAGTAATCCCGTTTTTCAGTCATGATGACCAACCGCCCTTATGAGGAATGCAATCAGGCTACTCTTCCTCGAAGCCTTCCGGCTCTTGGACGCCCTCTTGATTTTCTTCTTCCTCCTGATTTTCTTCCTCTGCCTTTTCTTCAGCCAATTCCTCGAAAATCAGATCCGCTGTGATATACTCTGAGTTTTCTTCTACATCCTCGAGGCCGCCAAGATATTTGTCATAGTCGGTCTTTTTTATCGTACTGTTTTTCAAGTGGCGGTCTACCAGCCTGGTGTCAAAAATCTGCTCATTGGTTTTTATTATTGCCATAAATATTTCTCTCCAAATAAGAGATTAGTCCTTGTAGGTTGAGGTTATCTGGCTGATGTCTCTATCAGCCCTGACCTTTCCGTCTGCAATCTCACGAAGGGCCTTGACAACGTGCTTGTTGTCCACCGGTTTTCCAAGAAAATTGCTCCCAGCCATAAGCTGCTTGGATCTTTTTGAAGTTGCCAACACAAGGGCAAAGCGATTCGGAATTTTCTCAATGCAGTCTTCAACTGTAATTCTTGCCATTTTTTACCTCGACAATTGATTTTATTTACTTGTTACCGTTTCCTTTTCCACCGAATTGGCCAGTTCATCTATTGAAGACGGCCAGAATGCCAAATCTTCAACAGCCAATTTATATACCAAAGGTGACTTGGTAGTAATATTAGCCACTCTGACTGACCCCAGCTTCATGTTTCTTTTACCAGGAGAAATCTTTGAAAGAAGCTTGCCCTTATTGTCATAAAGGGCGATCCAATCGGAATATCTTCTGATTCCATGGCTTTTAAGCCTGACCTTTGGACCTTCTTCCAGAAACTCACCTTCCATATTTAAAAGACCATCAATAATAGCCTGGCTTTTGGAATTATCAGCAACCTTCCCGTTGCTCAGCTTCCAGCCGGAATCGGAATCGGTGATAATAGTCGAAGTTCCCGCTATTTGCAAGGCGATCCTTGCAACAATCTCATTTTTGATTTTTACGACTCTTCTGTCCCTTAATGAAGCCGCGCTTACAAAAAACGGTTCTACACTATCTGAATGTAAAGTAACCACAAACTTCTCATGGTCAAGGGCGGCGAAATAAAAGTCGGTTCCCTTTTTTCTGTTTCCAATCAAAACAGTGTAAGTTTTTGCTTTAGCGTCTTCTTTCTCCTCTTTATCTTCATAAGTAAGGGTGATCTTTACAAAAGGATTATCAAGGTCGAAAGCACTATCGTTATCTCTGCTTTCATAAACAAAATCAGCGGCAATAAGTCCCTCAACCCGCTCAATAAGGGCGTCAACGGCCTTTTCATCCGCCTGCGCGGCATATGGTCTGACAAGTTTCCATTCCCAGCTCTTCTCCCCTTTATCGGATTCAACAACTTCTTTTACACCTTTGATGATATTCGTTTTTGATTCAAACTCAAAGGCAAGCACCGGCCCAATCTCATTTCTAAGCAGCTTACTTTCCCGGATCGCGTTAAAGGAGAGGTCCACTTTTCCAAGGAAATCCTCTTTAACTACCATGATCTGCTTTTCACTAGCCAGTTTAATAAACAGGGCGCCGCCCATCTTGTGCTTATTGCCAACCTCTAGTGTCTTTGAGGCGCCTTCAGATCGAATAGTAACTTTCATTTTGGAGTCACCAAGGCCATAATCGGAAAGGGGCGAGTCAGGAGAGCCGATCCTTTTTATGACCGATGCAAAGCGAATTCCATTAAGGATGGATGTTACCTGGTAACTGTCGGCTTGGTCCTTAAAGGGCATCTTGATAAGCCACTTTTCACCTTCTTTTTCAATTATTATCTTTTTGTCTTTTTTTTCCATGATAATCCGGTCAACCTGGTCCCAATCGATATCGAGTATTGCTTTTTCAGTGGTCTCTTTCTCCCCTTTTTCCTTCTGTTTAGGTATTTCGTAAAAGAAGATAAACCCAACCATTGCCGCCAGAATCAGTGTCAGAATTACACCTTTTTTTCTATCCATGTCATCTGCCCTGTCTTCTAATTATGGCGCCGATGCCAAACATGATTATTATCTGCGGAATGAGAAAAACCGAGGCGATAAATAAGACCTGCCTCTCTTTTCCTGAAAGGTGCACGTTAGCCGGTTTGTATGAC
This sequence comes from uncultured bacterium, assembly GCA_964430795.1. Classification (GTDB taxonomy): domain Bacteria; phylum Lernaellota; class Lernaellaia; order JACKCT01; family CAYSHR01; genus CAYSHR01. The sequence continues at coordinate 8,765 of CAYSHR010000048.1, read as the reverse complement.
TTTGGAGGAATGGCCATGAGGTACTCCTCTCCGGAAAGCCAGTGGACCATGTTCAAAAATATCGGTCCATTAAAAAGGTATTGAAAAAAAGCGTTTGTGGCGAAATCAGAATCACCAACTATTACGACTCGTGTCTGCTTTTTTGAATCAGCGGGATTTAAATCATCATTCTGAGGCTGATCTACCTCGATGTATTTTGACGCGGCCACAGCAAGGATTTTCGGCCCTTTGAGGTCCTTTTCATCCTGGATGGCTTTCCCTTGATTGAGCAGAGTTTCAAGGTCGGTTTCAGCCCAGCTATAAGGACTGGATTTGCAAATGGGTTCTATTTTTACTCCCGGCGCGGCTGATTGTTCAATTTCAAGGGATTGAATCATGGGAAACACTACCGATTGTTTTTGTTTGTCGGTAATTGGATGGTTTGAAAACTCCTGGGAAATTGGGATGAGGCCAAGAGGGTCGTTTTCATAAAGTCGTAATGTAGGATCAAGAACTATGGTCTTTTCCATCTTTACACCATACTTTTTGGCAATGTTTTCTAAGCCTGAATCAGTCTTTGGGTCGATCATAAAAAGGGCTCTGCCGCCTTTTTCAAGATAGTTCTCAATGGAAATTAAAACCGTTTCCGGGATTTTATTAACCGGGCCGGGAATAATCAGCGCCCTGCAATCAGCGGGCACTTTTTCCATGGACTCAAGAAGCAGTCGCCTCACAGTATAATTGGCTTTTTCCAGAAAGAACTTGGCTGCCAGAAGCCCCCTTTCTCCATCACTCTCAAGGGACGCTTCATCGTGTCCTTCAAGAAAATAGATGGCGCCCTGGGCTGGTTTGCTGACTTTGATAATTCCGGTGGTGATGTCCTGTTCCGTGGGCGCGAGGACATTGGCTTTTCTTTCTCCGCAAAGCACAACGATTTTGCCGGCCTCTCTTACATCGTATTTTTCCACCATGACAGGGTTATATGGATCGACAAATTCGTATTCTATAAAATCGCCGGCTCTTTCATACCTTTGAAGAATATCCTCAACAATTTTTTCTTCGCTGCTTTTATAAAACGCCAGAATGGTTATTTTCTTCTCAAGGTTTCCCAAAACTCCCAATGTCTGTTCTGAAAGGCTTCTCGATTTTATCTCGGTTACATCCCATTCATGATTGCGAAAAACGCCAATAACATTGACTGCCACAAGCAAGCCCAGAACTATCAGGGAGTAATAAACCGTTCCGGCGCCGAATTTTGATCGGCTGCTTTTTAGGAGTTCTTTAATGGAAAAATCACTGGTAAAAACGAACACCAAAATTAATATGAGTCCCGCGATAAGAAAAATCAGGCCGAACAGATAGGCCTCATTGGCAAAGACGAAAGTAAGTATTGAAAATAGAAGCAGGGCAAGGCCCTCGTATAATAAAATCATGGAAAATGTTTTCGGCTTGATGATTCCATGTCGCCACCGGGTGCTTTCCATACTTCTTGTAGTCATGAAAAAGAAGAAGAAAATAAAAGTAATATAGAAAACTATATCTTTTATCTGTATGGCGCCTTCGCTAAAGTTTCTAAAATGATTGGTAAGGGAGAGATAAGCAAGAACGTCCCCTGTTTTCCCTGGAATGGATTCAGCGAGCCAACCCACGATCCAGAAAATCAGAAGCGCTGAAAAGGTTCCCACACCGGCTACAATCTGGCTTTTTGTCAGGGAACTGGCAAACAGGCCCAGAGATATAAATGCCCCGCCCATGAAAAACAGACCAAGGTATCCGGCCGCGATTTTGCCATAGTCCAAATCACCATAGAGCTTTAAAACAAATAGAAACTGGAAAGTCAAAAGCAGAAGCAACGCGAAAAAAGCCATGGATGAAAAGAACTTACCGGCGATCATATGCCATATTTTTATTGGGCTGGTCAGAATCAGTTCATCTGTGCCCAGTCTTCTCTCCTGAGCGAAACTACCCATGGTGATAAGGGGAACAACCAGAAGAAGAAGTATGTTGATGTTGGCGATAAGAGGTGTGAAAACCCAGTCATTAAGATTGAATTGCTGGAGCATCTGGGTGTTCTGATACATTCTGGCCTGGGCGCTGTATTGGGTAAAAACAGAGAACTGGTCAAAGAAAAAGAAACCGGCAAGAATGGTGAATCCGGCAAGAACAACGTAGGCTGTGGCCGAGCCGAATTGAATTCTCCATTCCTTGTATAAAAACGCGAGAACATTTCTCATCAATAAACTCCTGCTATCCGGTGGTCAATCTTACAAAAGCTTCTTCAAGGTCCTGCTTTGGATGGGAGAGTTCTTCCAGTTCCCATCCCTGGGAGAGAATCTCAAGGCTGATATTAGCGCCTACTTCAACATCAGGGTCCACTGTAACAGTGAATGATCCGGGCTGATCCTCACCCTTTACAGAAATAACGCCATCGATTTTCTTGAGTCTTTCCATTACATCCTCTCCGGGTTTTCCAAGGCGTATGTAAAGGCGTTTTTCCGCGAGTTTAAGCCCCGCGAGATTTACCAGGGTGTCGTCAGCCACGATCTCTCCCTTGTGAATAACAAGGGCTCTGTCACAGATCATGGAGATTTCCGGGAGTATATGGGATGAGAGAATGATGGTGTGCTTGCCCTTAAGGGACTTGATAAGCTCTCTGATCTGCCTTATCTGTTTCGGGTCAAGTCCGATGGTGGGCTCGTCAAGAACAAGAATCTCAGGATCGTGAATCAGAGCCTGGGCGATGCCAACTCTCTGCCTGTAGCCTTTTGAGAGATGGGCAAGAAGGCGTTTTGAAACATCAGCCAAGGAACATTTATCAATTACATAGTCAATCCGCTTTTCGATTTCACCTCTCTCCACTCCCTTTATGACAGCCACAAATTCCAGGTACTCGGTGGTGTTCATGTCCGGATAGAGTGGGGGTTGTTCCGGCAGATAGCCTATCTGTCTTCTAGCGTCAATGGGATCTGAGAAAATATCATAGCCGCCAATAGTCACTTTCCCAGTGGAGGGGGGCATGTACCCTGTAATTATCCGCATGGTAGTGGTTTTACCAGCGCCATTCGGTCCCAGAAAGCCGCAAATCTGCCCCTTGGGAATATCAAAATTTACATTCAATACTCCTTTAACGCCCCCTGGATAGATTTTTGAGACATTTTGAACCGCGATAATGGAATTGTTTATGTTTTTTCCTTTTTCTTCGCCCATAGGCTTCTCTCCGGAAATTTAATGAGTTGTCATGATGAGGATGGAACTCTGCCCCATACCCCGCCAAAGGGACCGGCGAGCCGCCGGCGCCAATAACTTTGAAATCCCGCGGTTAAAGCTACCCTTTAACCCAGCATTAAAAAATACATATCATTTCAATAGGCTTCTTGCCATAAAAAACGTGTCGTCGGATTTTTGCTGCCGATGGCTTCACCGGTGTTATACATGGCCGGTGTTATTCATTGACACCTGATTTTGATATAAGTATAAAGAGAAATCACCTTACCCTATCATCAGGAGATTTGTTTTGAGAAAAATTGACTTAGGCTTCGCCTTTAAAAACGGTTGGCAGGCATTTACAAGAAATTTTGTTCCCCTTGCTGTCGCCCAGCTTATCACCACTCTTCTTTCAATGACAGTCATCCTGATTCCCATCATGTGGGCCGGAATGTTCAGAATGGCCATCAAGTCAGCCAGAGGGCAGTCTGTGGAAGTTGGAGAAGTATTCTCAGGATTTTCCGATTTTGGGAGATACTTTGTTGGCGGCCTTCTTTATTTGGGAATTATGATCGTAGGAATTTTGGCCTGCTGTATCGGTATTTTTCCAGCCATGGGTCTTGTTCTATTTCTCTTCCCTCTAATGGTGGACAAGGGTTATACCGCGGGGCAGGCCTATAATGTATGCTGGGACTATTTTAAGATTGAGTGGATTATGCTTATTGTCACAGCTATTATTCTTGCCATGTTTGCCGTTCCCCAGCAGATCATTTCACAGATAATTATGGTCTTTGTCAATGTGCTCGATCCGGTAGAGGCAATGATCATTGGTTTTACAGTGGGATATGGGTCGTCACTTGTAATATCAACGATTATTTTTCCGTTGATGTATACTGTATATGCCTCGGCCTATATGAGTGTAATCGGGGAACATCCCGGCGCCGCGCCTGCTGGAGATCAATTCGCCTCACCGGCTCCTCCAGTCCAACAAGGTGGGCAAGACCAGCAGCAAGCTCAGTATCAACCTCCACAGCAAACCCCTGAACAGCCTTACACCAAGGGGGAGCAGGTAGAGAATAAATTGAAGTACTGTAAGCACTGCGGCGCGCCTCTAAAAGAAGAGGAGATGGTTTGCCCTGGATGTGGTGAAAATCAGTAATAAAATCCCGGAGAGACGGGCTTGTCGCGTGTCCGCGTTTTTTCAAAAGCCCTATTGTAATTGAACGATTACATGACAATAGACGTTAGAAACCAAGGGGCACGGCATGCCGTGCCCCAGATAATTGTGCCGGCGGTTTTTTTTGTTCCAACTACTTCATAGCTGAAGCGTTCTCCACCGCGACCTGGGCAAGAGGAACCATGGAAGAGTCCACATCCGCCACGTATTCAAGGAACCGTGGGTCATTGACAAGGGCATTCATCTGTTCCTCATTCAGTTCAATATCCGCTTTGGCGCCATTGTCACAAACAATGGTAACAGTTGTCGGATAGTAGATGATTCCGATAAAGACGCCAACCAGCCCATTTAGAAAAGTAACTTCATTCTGTATCGTAGCGTTTCCTGACGGGCAGAAATCTTTGATGTCCATCTCTTTGTTGGTGTCGATGGTTCCAAAAAGCCAGTGGGAACGCCATTTGCTGTAAACCTCTTTTCCATTTCCGCCACCTGACCCCACTTCGAAAATATGGGTGTAACAACCGGCAAGAACAAATGTGAAGAGAGAGACCAGAATCACCAAATAACGTAATTTCAATTTAACCTCCAAACGCTGTAAAAAAAAAGATCACATATCCTTTGTCACAAATCTATGATAACCGGCAAGCCAGTAAGCTATAAGGTAGTCAACGCCCGGGTTTACAACTGCCGGATTATTCGAACCGCATTCATCAATCGAAAAAGGATTGCGTTGAAACATAAAATCAGTAGTACATTGCTCTAAAACTGGAAAGGCGTCAAGTGCCTGAGGATTCACGTTGCCCATTATCTGTTGAAGAAACGGATAATCCACCATCAAGTCATGTAAAAACACCGAGAATGGATCTATTGTGTAAGTGGATATATCTCTGGCGGGCAGGTAATATCGATAATTTGGCGCCTCCCTGAAATCTGTAAGATCCTCTTCCAATTGCTCTTGATATGGATCAGATTTATTCTTAGAAAGTTCGTATCCGCCCTGGCTCATATAAACTCCGTTAAACCAGGGGTTATGGGAGAGCCTCGTATAAGTGTGGTTCTGGGTCTCAAAGAGATTGACAAGAAAATCATGATCGTCTTTGCTGAAGTAAACTTTCCCAAGTCTTAACAGGTTGTACCAGAATTCATGAGAGAGGCAACTTCCAAAGTATTGAGTATATCTGTTCATAAACGATATTGAACTTAATCGAAGGATAATTCGTCTGTCGTTTTTCAGCCATTTCTTAAGCTCTTCCTTCAATTCTGCATCGCCGGTTATGTGATACCCAATGGTGAGCCACGCTAATCGAAAAGGCGCCATCACATCAGGAGCGGAATCCGTCGGGACGCCAATCTCGTTTAAGATGGTCCAGTTCTGGTCCTTTAACGTTAAAAGTACATGGAGAACATCTTGACGAATAAGGTCCCTCATATCCTGGTCGTCAACAAGATCATAAGCCAGGACCATTCCAAAAAACCATCCATTATACATATCTCTGCTTGTTTCGCCCCACCACCAGGCGCCGGCGTAAGGGCCCGAATCTACTTTATGGCATCTCTCCTGGCTGTCGCACCAGGCGTCATCAGGATAGATAAGAGGATCACGCGCCGCCCAATATCGCGCGATAAAGCCGGGAGTTTCAGTAACGTGTAAATTTCCCGAAAGGTATTGGACAATTCGAATTACCGTAGCCTTTACCAGCGGGTCTTTTAAGATGTGATATCTCATAGCCTGGCTTCCAAGATAGAGGCCGGTCCACTCGCAACTGTCATTCCAATCAAAATAATTCTTAACGATTGTCCTTGAAACGTCTGTGAATACCGCGCCAACAGTCCCGCCATGATAAGGCTGATGAAAATCAAGATGCCATTGATCATAGTCCCGGGCTTTTTCTCGTAGAGGACCGGCGGCGATTGATTCATTATAATCGTCGGATTCGATATTGGTCTGAGGCCAGGAGGCGATATAATCATCGGGCAAGGTTGTATCGTCATCATCGTTGTCATCGTCATCGCCGGTGTCGTTGTCGTCGTCCTCGGGAATTGAGTCATCATCATTCCCTGCGACATCATCGTCATCGTCTTTGCTTCCGGAACTACTTTGGTCACTTTCATCCGATGAACAACTTACAGATAGAAGCAGCACTAAAATGAGCGATAGTAGCATCAGGTGTCTAAAATTCATTTTCACCTCTTGGGCTCATGCTATGGACTACCATGCCAATGCCGAGCGATTCGTTGTACCGCTGTCGGAACGTTTCAGATGGCGGCCGAGCCAGTATACAGCATGGAAGTCACCGCCCGGGTTCAGCCGGCTGCGGTAGTCGTCGTTGACCTTATAGGGTGAGTGCCGCCAGTTGTAGTTGGAGCCCGGACGCAAGTGACGCGGCACCGGATCAAAGGTTTGGAGCGTATCGTTGTGACCGATGTAGGGCACAAAGGTTCCCAGGACCCAGGTTCCGGCCAACTCGAGAATCGTGGTGCCGTCGATAGCCAGGCATTGGCCGGTCTCGACCTCCGCGTCGTCGCAGTTGATGACTTCCTCATTCCAGTAGGGTGGATCGGGAAATCCCGACAGATCGAATGCCGCTTGCTGGGCCGCGTCGATGTCCGTCGCGTCGGGACCGAAGGCTGCGTAAATGAGTGCGTTGAAGGCTTGCCCACCACCGGCCACATCCCAGCCAGGAAAATAGCTGGACCACAAATCACTCTTGAGCACACCCTGGTAATATGCGAAAAGATCATCGTCGCCCTCGAACCGCAACAGCGGGTATATGGCCGAGTACATCATGTTGATGTTCGACCAGTTTGTGAACGGACCTGTATAGGCGAACTTCAATGTCATATCGATATACCGAAAGTAATCACGATCCTCGATCATCTCGTAATAGAAATCCATGAATCGCTGCTCGCTGGTTATCGTCGCGATGGATTTGAATATGGAAAGGGCCATGATCCCGTTGAAACCGTTTCCGAAGGCCGGCGGCAGAACAAAGCCTTCCAGTTCCCGGGGATTGAGGTCGTGGTGTTTTGTGAGCCGGCCGTCCGCATCGCGAATTGTCAGGTCCAGACCGGTCTCCGGCGCGATCTCCATCAGCCGATCACCGATAGCGGCAACATCGTCCCGCAATCGGGTTTTGTAGTTGGCCGGAATGTCCGGGTCATCGGCGATAACATCCCAGATCGCCGCCATCCCCAGCATAAACCCGTTAAGCTGATCCTTGGAAAGGTCGTCCTTCCAGACGTAACCCGGGTACAATCCGTCATCGGAGTTGTCCTCTCGCCACACGATGCGCTTGGGCTCGGGCAGCGGGTTTCCATAGCCATCATGCAGCGGCGTGGTGACCACGGGCGGACCGGGCGCGTCAGGCGGACGAAATCCCCGCGCCATCAGTCCCGGTTCCCCGGTGATTTCCTGCGTGATGTGAACCATGTCCAGAGCTTGTAATAGTTTCTCCCGTAGGAAGGGGAGTTGGTCTGCGTCATCGATGAGGCCGTCACGGATCATCCGATAGCGCGAGGTCTGACCGAGCATGGTCGGACCTCCGAAAGCGCCCGTATCGCCGTACTGACCGTACTGATCAATCACGTCATAAACTGGATTGCCCGAGTAGTCCTCAAAATTTTCCTCCACATCCGAATTGGTCAGCCATTCCTCAATTGCCTCGCGACTGGTGGGGTCGGGAATGTAGGCTTCGAGAAAAAAACCATGGGGCAGGCTACTGACTCCATGGTACTGCTGGGCATAGCGAAGCGCTTTTTGCTCCAAATCCCCATCGTATCCTGGTTCATCAGGCCCGGGAATCAAAGAAAGGAGAGGTTCGCCTGTGTCATCGTCGTCATTGTTGTCGTCATCATCGTTATCATTGTCATTATTGTCATCATCGCCTGTTGTGTCGTCATCAGATACAAAGTCTGAGTCATTAGAGTCCTGGTCCGATCCACATGAAAGAAGAGCAAGAGCAAAAAACAATATGATAAGTAAGGAAATTAATTTATTAGACATGATAATGACTACCTAAAAGGTTATTATAGCAAAGGATTCTCTATTGCCTTTTCACACATTATTTTCTCTCAAAACAAATTAATTATATTGAATATCAATCGCCATTGTCAATGATAAGATTTAAATGATTGGCAACCATAATAAAATTGACAAATTAAAGAAGAAAAGCCTATAGTATCGACCCGAAATCTCTGATTTTGAAAGGTTTGCATATGGCTAAAAAAGTTAGGAAACTTACTCGTAAAGAGATATTGAAGGAAGATGAATTCACCACCAGGCTACGTGGGGTTGTCGCATCGGTTCTTCAGAGAAAACGGTTGTTGGGGATTGTCGGCGCTGTCGCGGCAGGTATTCTGGTTATTGGATTCGGGATAAATTATATCGCGACATTGGATGAACGCT
>CAYSHR010000047.1:0-12352 GCA_964430795.1 uncultured bacterium | reverse complement strand
ATTTATCCCTTTTTGAGCCATGGCGCAAAAAGGGATAAATCAATTGGCTCGTGATGGGCGTGTCCACATAAAGAAAACCGGTAAAAAATATGATTTGGTAATTGTCAATTTTTCAGACCCTTCCACAGCCATGATCAATCGCTTTTACACAGAGGATTTTTTTAATGACGTAAAAAGGATTCTTGCTGATGATGGGGTTGTAACATTATCCATTACTTCCGCTGTCAATTATGTGGGGGAGGAGGTCGGGCTATATGTGGGCAGCGTTTATAATACTCTGGGAAGTGTTTTTAAGGATCTACTTGTTATACCGGGAGATACGGCAAGGATTTTCGCCTCACCTGATAACTCTGTGATAAGCAGTGATTGGACTGTTCTGGAAAAGCGATATCTTGATAAAAAAAACATTGCCCCGGGAAATTTCTCTCCTCTGATTTTTAAAACAATCCTGAATCGGTCTCGAATCGACAAGGTTAAATCAGCCTTGGATCAATTTAATAGTGCGGGAAAAAATACCGACCGCCGACCGATTACTTTTTACTATAATCTTCTTCTCCAGGATCAATTCGCTGATGGAAAAGCCAAGACATTTCTTTCATTCTTCAGGCGAGCCGGCGCCTTTACTTCTATTTTATCGGTGATTTGTTTTGGCGCGATAATATTGTTGGTCCTTATCTTTCTGAAAAAGAGAAATCCCGGGTTAAAAAACAGGGTGCGGGGCTTCTGGTTGATCTTTACCACGGGAATGGCCGCCATGAGCATTGAGCTTGTAATTCTCCTTGCTTTTCAAAATGCACATGGCGCTTTATATGAAAGAATCGGACTTTTGGTTGCCCTGTTTATGGCGGGTTTGACTGTGGGCGGAAGCGTTGTCACGTGGAGCATGGAAAAGCATCTGGTAGACTATAACAGGTTCATCTATATTTCGGAGTTGATTCTCATTCTGGCGGCCATCCTGATCGGGCTCCTTGTAAGCCTCTATCTACCCGCTCCGATTTTCTATATGTTTGCCATGTTGGCGGGAATAGGCGCCGGCGCCCAGTTTCCCCTCGCCGCCAAAATGGCCCAACCAAAGGGAGGAGCCATTGGTAAAACCGCCGGATTGATAGATTGGGCAGACCATTTTGGCGCATTTTTCGGAGCCGCGCTGACAGGTGTTATTCTGATTCCCATACTTGGGCTTACCGAAACCTGTGCCATAATTGCTGTTGTGAAAACAACCAGCCTGGTTTCCATGTGGTTTTCAAGTTAATCGGTTAATCATTGATGTCTCTCGATTCAGAAATCCTCAGACCTTCTCGAAATAGTCACTCCCGGGAAAGGGGGAATGACGGCTTGGCGGTTTTTCATAACTTATTCTTTTTATTGGCTCAAAAGAAAAATTATCAGAACCGCGGCCAGAGTAGCGGACAGGCCAAAGAGTTTCAGCCATCTGAACCAGTAGGCAGCGCTTCGATACTCGGAGGATGGGACGCTGTTAATAAAGACTTTCTCAAAGGCGTCGGCTATGTCTGTTCCCAGAGAATCGATAAGGGCCTGGCCGAATTCCCCTGTGGCAAGGGCAGGGCGCCCGCAATATCCTTTGGCCCGCCCTTTAATGATCCAGCTTAAATCGAGCTTACCCAGGCCCAGGCCGGTTAATCCCTCAAGACGCTTTCCTTCTTCCATATTCAGCTTGTGGAAAAACCATATAACCAGCTCCTCGATTTTGTTGAGCCAGGGTCTGTCCGGGGGGATAATGGCGGGCAAATTTTTAAAATCAGGACTTACAAGGTCGGGCCTGATGGCCAGCATCATGGAAGTCTCCATCCAACCGGCGTGCAAATCAGGAAGAAGATATTCCGGAGCTTTTTCAGGCAGCTTAATGTCTTTTTCTTTCCATTTGTCCAGATACAAGCCGGCAAAGGCGTTGCCCATTATTCGTGATGTGGGGGAGATGGCGCCGCCTTTGCCAAGTTTCCTGATTTTTCCATTGAGGGTTTCCGTGGCCCGATCTATGGCATTGACATGGGGAACACCCCCGTGGGCGGTAATAAAAGCGATACGGCGGAAACCTTGCTTTATAAGTCTTTTTCCAAGAAACGTGAGCCCTTTTCCAAGGAGATGTGAACGAAACTTGACTGAGCCGGCGCCTTTAATTGTCGCGCCGCCTATTGGAATTGGAGGATAGATAAAGATATTTGTTTCCGGATGTTTCTCTTTGAATAGCTCGCCGGCTTTTTTGGCCAGGGCGTTGGAGATGTATAAATCCGTACCCAGGGGCAGATGGGGGCCGTGATTCTCAGGGGCTGATATTGGGATGATTATGACATCCAGAGGGGATATCATATCAGCAAAGCTCTTTCCGCTTATTTCGTCATATTTTATTAATTCCATGAAGAGGGATGTTACATAACCGGCAGGGTAGTCGCAAGAAGGAAATTTTCTTTTGCCCTTCGTTGACATGGACTCTCTATTCTGTTACAAACAAAAAACCATGTCATTAATGATTTTAAGGAGAGATAAATGTCTGATTTTACAGCGGTAACAGGCAGCCTTCTGAGTCGTGACGGTTTACAGCTTTTCTACAGAAAATATGAATCCCAAAACCCTGTTGGCGGAGTTGTTCTTGCTCATGGTCTTGGCGAACATTCAGGCAGGCATGAGCCGTTGGCAAGGTTTTTGTTTTCCAAAGGCTTCTCTTTCTGGGCTATTGATCACAGGGGTCATGGGAAAAGCGGTGGCAAGCAAGGGCATGTCGCCAGTTTTGACCAATATATTATGGACCTTCAGATTGTGGTTGAGCTTGCCAGACAGGAACTTGGCAAGGAGAAAAAGCTGTTTCTTATTGGCCACAGCATGGGTGGTCTTATCGCGATAAATTTCGCTATTGGCTTTGGCAAACTTATTGATGGCCTGGTTGTTTCATCTCCTGCTTTGGGCATGACAGTCAAGGTGCCTTTCTTAAAAGAGAAGCTTGGAAAGTTTATGTCAAACATATTACCCGGATTGACTTTAAGCAATGAACTTGACAAGGAGAAAATCAGTCACGATAGAGAAGTAGTTATGGAGTACGACAACGACCCCCTTGTTCATGACAAAGTCAGCGCCAGATGGTTTACTGAATTTATGGCAAGCATGGAAAAAGCCAACAACAGGGCCGGCAAAATAGATGTGCCGGTATTAATGCAGGTAGCCGGTGATGACTATCTGGTAAACGCGCCGGCCTCAAAGGAGTTTTTCTCCAAACTTTCAGTGAAGGACAAAACCCTTCATTTTTATGATGGCCTTTATCATGAGGTTTATAATGAAAAGCGGGAGGATAGGGAAAAGGTGCTTAATGACCTTGTTGCCTGGCTTGGGGGGCATGCGAAATGACTCTTGCAGCCATGATGGCTGATCTGGCCGAACACTATGAGAAAAAAACGGCAATATTTTTTCAAGATCAGAAAATCAGCTATGACGAACTGAATGAAACCGCCAATAGAATCGCTAACTCACTTCTGGAAAAAGGAATTGAAAAAGGCGATAATGTAGCTATCCTCCTTCCCAACAGGCCTGAGTTTGTTCAGAGCTTTTTTGGAATAGTAAAAGCCGGCGCCGTGGCGGTAATGGTAAACACCAGCTTCAAAACCGGAGAAATCAGGTATATTCTCAATAACAGCCAGTCGGCCTTTTTGATAACAACAGAGAAATATTTTGATCGCATCTCAGATAAACGTGAGGAGCTTGCTAATCTAAAAGAGATTTTTATTATCGCCGATGACCCACCGTCGAATCTCTCCTCCTATTCGGAATTATTATTTGGAAAGGAATCGGAACCTGAAATCGCTATTGAAACAGATGACCCTGCCGGAATTATCTATACTTCAGGGATTACGGGATTTCCAAAAGGCGCGGTTTTGACCAATGGAAATTATTTTTCCAATATCCAGAAGTTAGTCCAGGCTGCCGGTCTTGGTTATCGCACAAGGATGATGTGCGTTCTTCCCCTGTTTCATGTTCTGGCCATGACTTTTAATATGCTTGCCCCTTTGTATGCGGGGGGATCGATAATCCTGACCCGTGGATTTTCCGCCAGGGAGTTTCTCCCCGCGTTGTCAAGGTATAAAGTTACATCCCTGATAGCGGTCCCCACGGTTTTCGCCATTTTGAATGAATTGCCCGATAAAGATAAATATGATCTGTCGTCCCTTACCCTCTGTATAAGCGGCGCGGCGCCCCTTGATGTAAAGACCGTCAATAGATTTGAAGCCCTTTACAAAGCAAATGTTATCGAGGGGTATGGTCTTACCGAAGCCACGTGCGCGGTATGCCTTAACCCTGTGGATGGTCGAAGAAAGGTGGGCTCTATCGGAATCCCTCTTCCGGGCATGGAGGTCCAGGTTGTGGATGAGGACGACTATGAAGTTGGTGTTGATGAGATAGGGCAGCTTATTGTCCGGGGCGATTCGGTTATGCTGGGTTATTACAATGACAAAGAAGGAACCGAGGAAGCTTTACGGGATGGATGGCTTTATACCGGTGATCTTGGTATGGTGGATGAGGATGGTTATTTCTTTATCACAGGCCGAATAAAAGAACTGATTATTAGAGGGGGCGAGAATATATACCCCAAAGAAGTTGAAAGAGTATTGATGGATGATCCAAGAGTTGAGGAGGCGGCGGTCATTGGCGTACCGGATAATATTTGGGGGGAAGCGGTCCTGGCTTATATTACAAAAGCTCCTGACGCCCGTATCTCCAGGCAGGAGGTGATTGATCTGGCAAAATCAAAACTTGCGGATTTTAAGGCGCCAACCATAGTTAAATTTATACAAAAGCTTCCGAAAACGGTGACGGGAAAAATCAGAAAAGCTCTTCTTTTCAAAATGTCCCTGGATGAAGAACAATAACAGGGCGGATAGGAAACAAGCATGGGTTTGAATGACAGGGATTCGAGAAAAACAGACGAGATGTTAACCCACATTGTAAAACCGACTTCCCGAAGTGAGGAAAAGTCCAGGTTTTCTTATCTGGTTATGATTTACGGGGAACTTCTTGGACAGAGGTTTACAATAAAAGACAACTCTTTAAAGATTGGCCGGTCTTCCAAGTGCGCTATCAAGTTAACCGATGACAGCGTTTCAAGGTATCATTGCAAGGTGTCGCCAAAGGATGATGGTATAGTTATTCGTGATCTTAACTCAACAAACGGCACTTTTATAAATGGTTCGCTAATAGACTCAAAAGAGCTCTCAGATGGCGACCAGGTCGGGGTTGGCAGAGGGATATTCAAGTACATAACAGGCAGCAACATCGAGCATGCTTATCATGAGGAAATCTACCGGCTCATGACTACGGATTATCTTACAGGAGCGAATAATAAAAAGTTTTTTGAAAATGAATTACAACGTGAGTTTTACAGGTACACAAGGCATAAACGACCTTTGTCTCTGATAATGATGGACATAGATTTTTTCAAATCATTCAATGATGAATATGGTCACCTGGCCGGGGACAGAATTCTTGCCCAGATAGGGAAAATCGTATCCAGGAACAAGAGGATGGAGGATGTTTTCTGTAGATACGGCGGCGAGGAATTCGCGTTGCTCATGCCGGAGTTGGATTTAAAGGGCGCAACTGAATACGCTGAAAGGCTGAGGAAAATTATTGCCGACACCAAGTTTATCTTTGATGAGTCGGCTTTAAAGGTCACCTTGTCTTTTGGCGTAGCCGATGCCCTGACTTCTATGAGCGCCCACACCCAACTGATAGAAATAGCTGATGACAATCTCTATAAAGCCAAAGGCGGAGGAAGGAACAGGGTTTATCCAAAACCGGATTCGGTTATTTAATGCTTGTCAGGATAACAGACACCTCAATTTAAAATCCAGGAGTTGAAAATGATTTCCGATGCCCACAAGGAACTTTGTGGAAGGATGATGGCGCCGGATTCTGATCGGTTGGGAAGAATCTGGGAAATTCTCTGTGATGAAACTGACGCGAAACTCCTTCTGGCTATGCCCGGCAACCTGGAAGAGTTGGCAAAAAAGATGAACCTCTCCCCGGATGATATTAAAAAGAGGATCAAAGAGCTTTTCTTTCGAGGCGTTGTTTTTGAAACGGAGAAACCCCAAGGCATTATATATAAGGCGCCACGCCACCTGGTTCAACTTCATGACGCTTCTGTTCAGTGGCCAAAGGCGCCGGAAGTTTTCTACCGGACATGGAATGATTTTATGGAGTTGGAATACCCAAAGCTTCTGGAGATGCTGATGGCCGCTGGAGTCCCTGCCTTTATGCGAACTATTCCAGCGTCGGGTATAATTGATGATATTCCCGGCGTTCTACCTTATGAGAACGTGGATGTCATGATAGAGAACGCGGATAAGATAGCTGTTGTGCGGTGTCCGTGCAGGCTGTCGGTCAAGGCTTGCGACGCGGATGTGGAGACATGCGTACAATTTAATCGAGGCGCCTACTACAATATCAAACGAGGCACAGGGCGGGAGATAGAGAAGGAAGAGGCAAGAAGAATCATTCGAGAGTCGGAGGAAGCTGGGCTTGTTCATACAGTGGAAACCAAAGCGGACATGGGCAATGTGTTATGCAATTGCTGCACATGTTGTTGCGCGATACTTGTCCCATATCTTAAGGGCGGCGAGTTTACAAAAATTTTAAATCCAAGCAGGTTCATGGCAGAGGTGGATGACGGGGGTTGTATTTCAGATGGTTTGTGTGTTGACCTCTGCCCTGTAAATGCCATCTCCATGGAGACCGGTGCCGAGGCTGAGGTGGATGAGGAAATCTGCATCGGCTGTGGTTTATGCGTAAAAGTTTGCACCGTTGAAGCCATTGAGTTCAAGCTGACCAGGCCGGCTGATTTTATTTAGGGAACAACAGCTTTAAGGATAATCGGCATGTTCAAGATACTTGTAAGTGACAAATTTTCTGATAAAGGACTTGAGATAATTGAAGACGCCGAGGACGGGGCGGTTGATTATCGCCCTGGTTTGGAATCAGAAAAACTTCTCAAAATCATTGACCGGTATGATGGGTTGCTTATTCGCTCAAATACTATGGTTACCAAAGAAGTTCTTGAGAAAAGCGACAGGCTGAAGGTTGTTGGCAGGGCAGGAGTTGGTGTAGACAACATTGACCTGGAGGCGGCCACTCGCAGGGGGGTTTGCGTGATGAACACCCCCGGGGGCAATAATAGAACCACCGCCGAGCACACTATTGCCATGCTCCTGGCTCTGTCGAGAAATATTCCGGCGGCAAACGGCAGTATAAAATCAGGAAAATGGGAAAAACCGAAATTTATAGGCACTGAAATCAGGAACAAAACTCTCGGCGTCATTGGTCTTGGAAATATCGGAAAAGTTGTTGCCTCCCTGGGTAAGGGGCTGGCCATGAAAGTTATGGGATACGATCCTTTTATTTCCGATGAAAAGGCCGATGAACTGGGAATTAATAAAGTGGGATTGGATGATATATTCAAAAACTCGGATTATATAACTGTTCATGTGCCCAAAAATGAGAAAACCACCGGGCTTATTGATAAAAACGCAATTGAAATGATGAAGGACGGAGTCAGGATAGTAAATTGCGCCAGGGGCGGAATAGTGGACGAGGAGGCTCTTTTGGAAGGTCTTGATTCAGGAAAAATAAAAGGCGCGGCTCTCGATGTTTTTAACACTGAACCTCCGGGTAATCATCCTTTGTTCAAGTATGACAATGTTGTGGCTACCCCTCACCTTGGCGCCAGCACCAGGGAGGCTCAGGATATTGTGGCGGTTATGGTGGCGGAACAGGCTCTTAATTATCTGAGAAGCGGCGCTATTACTAACTCGGTTAATGTGCCAAGCCTTTCGGGTCAGGAGTTAAAAAGAATCTATCCATTTATGAAACTCGCGGGCCTCCTGGGGAGCTTATTAGCCCAACTGGCTGAAGAAGCACCCAATGAGATTCAGATTCTTTTTGGTGGAGAAGCCTCGGATATCATGCGGGAACCTGTGATTTCATCAACCATGCAAGGATTTATGAGAAGGATCGCTGAAGTTGAGGTAAACAGTGTAAATGCCATTGCTCTTGCCCATGACAGGGGAATCCGGATCAGTGAGAAGGGGCGCCGCGCTCTGGAGGGCTTTGGTAACATTATCGGGTTAAAAGCCACATTTTCCGACGGGAGCCTTTTGAGTCTCCAGGGCGCCAGAATCGGCCTTTCCGATCTTCGCCTTGTCAGGTATAACGGCCTTGTTACAGACATTGAACTTTCCGGAAATATCTTGATTGCCACCAATAAGGACCAACCGGGAGTAGTTGGAGAGGTTGGCACAATATTAGGACGCCAGGGCGTCAATATCGCCAATCTCCGCCTCGCCAGAAAAGAAGAAGGCGGGGAGGCTATACTTATTGTGGCTATTGACAGCATCGCTTCAAAAAATGTAATTGAAAAAATTGCCGCCCTTGACGCCATTGTTGACGTGAAGCAGGTGAGCCTGGAAGATGAGTGACGGCCGCCCTCACCCCCAACCCCTCTCTCAAAGGTAGAGGGGAGTTTACGAGTAACGAATGACGAGTGACGAGTGACGAAAACCAAAATGTATGGGTGGCGTGGGTCAAGCACTAGCTTGCCCACGTTTTTACGCCCTGGCTATACAGGCTTAAAGCCATAACAAATGTGCCGTCGGGTTATTGCTGCCGGTGGCACACCGGTGCCGTCGGGTTATTGCTACCGGTGGCACACCGGTGCCGTCGGGTTATTGCTGCCGGTGGCACACCGGTGCCGTCGGGTTATTACTGCCGGTGGCACACCGGTGCCGTCGGTTAGATGGGTCCAGCGGCACGCTGGGGGATTTTCCTATGTACGAATACAATGTTGACAAGATCGAAAAGATTGTAAAAGAACAGAATAAATGGCGAATGGAGACCATCAATCTTATCGCCAGTGAGAACGTTCTTTCAAACAGGGCAAGAGCCATCATGGGGTCTGACTTTGCCCATCGTTATGCTGAAGGGCACCCCGGCCAAAGATATTACCAGGGTACGGAGAAAATCGATGAAATCGAGGCTATGCTCAAAAAGCATATGTGTTCCATATTTGGTGCCAAGCAGGTTGATGTGCGCCCTATATCGGGCACAGTAGCCAATGAAGCGGTCTTTTCCAGATACATTAAGCCTGGCGATGTGGTGATGGTTAACTCGACACCCGGCGGCGGCCATATCAGCCACCATCGCGCGGGTTCAGTTGGAAAATATACCAAGAACATAATTAATTTCCCTCTTACAAAAGACGGTTATCATATTGATATTGACAAAGCAGAGTTTCTTATTAAGGAAACCAAACCCAAGGTATTGATTTTTGGAAAGAGCCTCTATCTTTTTCCTGAACCGATAAAGGACCTGGCGGACCTGTGCAGGAAAAACGGCGCCACTATCATTTACGACGCCGCCCATGTTCTTGGCTTGATCGCCGGTAAACACTTTCAAGACCCTTTATCTGAAGGCGCCCACCTTTTGACCGGAAGCACCCATAAAACTTTTTTCGGTTCTCAAAGAGGAATAATTGTTTCCAATGTCGGACCCAGGGAATGGCGAAAAATCGATAAAGGCGCTTTTCCGGCGTCAAGCTCAAACCACCACCTTGACACTCTTGTGACCTTGGCTCTTACCGCATATGAATTTCGCGCTTTTGGAAAGGAATACGCGGATCAGGTAATAAAGAACGCCAAGGCTCTGGCCATCGCTCTTTCCGATGCGGGCTTTGTTGTTGAAGGCGAGGAATTTGGTTTTACCGAGAGTCACCAGGTTGTGGTTAATGTCGGCATGCATGGAGGCGGCGACGAGGTGGCGAGAAATTTGAAGGATAATAATATTGTTTGCAACATGAACCTTCTGCCCTTTGAGCCTTTGGAGAAGGTCCAGAATCCGGCGGGCATAAGGCTCGGCGTTCAGGAGATGACTCGCTTTGGGATGAATGAGAGCGAAATGAAACAGATCGCCTCTTTTATGAAGACCGCGATTATTGACCAGACTTTTGTGGGCGCTGAGGTTTCCCGGTTCAGGAAAAAATATCAGAAGGTTTTATACAGTTTTGATGACTGAACATAAAAGCAGACAACCTCGCGCCTTTCCATGGTCTTATGAAAAGACCAGAGAATATACCAGGGAAAATTGCAGAATCATAAAAGTCAAAGGGCGATACCTCACACGGGCCGGGATATGGCTTTTGACAAAATCGGTGCGCGCCCTTTCTTATAAAGGCGCCTGGAATGCCGGGAAGTTTTTTGGATGGCTCATGGCAAAACTCGATGTTCGAAAAGATGTCGCGATGACTAACCTCGATATTGTGTATGGCGATTCAAAAACGAAAAAAGAGAAGGAGAGCATTTATAGAGGGTGCCTGGTGAATGTAGCGAGGCAGGCTGTAAATTATTTGCGAACCCCTGTTTACAGTGACGATTTCTGGGAAAACAATATCACCTTCAACAACCTTGAGCCTTTGGAAAAAGCGTACAATAAGGGCAAGGGTGTGATTATCATCTCCATGCACTACGGCGGTTGGGAGATTGCCGGGGGGAAAATAGGCATGTCGGGTTTCCCAATCTCAAACATTATCAAAATCATCAAGAATCCCGCTGTGGAGATGACGTTGATTAACGCGAGGCTCGCCATGAACCTTGGCACCATTCCACATAAAGGCTCCATTGAGCGAATAAAAAAAGGTTTGGCAAG
The DNA here is from genome assembly GCA_964430795.1 of uncultured bacterium. Classification (GTDB taxonomy): domain Bacteria; phylum Lernaellota; class Lernaellaia; order JACKCT01; family CAYSHR01; genus CAYSHR01. The sequence continues at coordinate 1,654 of CAYSHR010000047.1, read as the reverse complement.
GGGCGAAGGTATTATCATGGCTATTGATCAAAATATGAAAAGAAGCCAGGGCGCCTTTGTGAAATGGTTTGGCAAAACAGCCTCAACTATAAAATCCACCGCCTATATAGCCAGAGAAACCGGCGCCGCGGTGGTGGCCGGATATTCCAAACAGGTTACCCCTGATAAATTTGAGGTCATGGTTATTGGAGAAATTCCATGGGAATCACGGGAGGGCGACCCTGAAAAAGAGCTGCTGATAAATACTGAAAACTATATCAAGGTTTTTGAAAAACCCATTTACGATGAACCTGAAGGCTGGCTCTGGCTTCACAGAAGATGGAAAGTCCAGCCTGACGAAAAGGATAATCCTTACCTGAAAATTGGACCAAAACATTGAGCATTTTATCAGTACTGATTTTTATAATTGTTTTTATTGTCGCCCTTTTGTGGATTGTCGGGTCAAAATATGTATCCAAGCGAAGGGCTGATGAAATCCATTTTGTCAGGACGGTGGACCGGTGGCCTATCGCCCTTCATCGGTATCCACCGAGAAAAAAAAGAGCTGGTTTGGCACCGATAATATTCTGCCATGGCCTTGGCGCCAACAGGTTCAATTTTGATCTCGATGACAATCTCAGCCTGGCTGTGACTTTAGCGAATATGGGCTATGACGTTTTTCTTCTTGAGTTGCGCGGCATTGGTTTCAGCAGGCGGGAGAAGCTCTTTTATCCGGGCAAGTGGGATATATGCTTTGATGATTTTGTCGAAAAGGATATTCCCGCGGCTATTGATTTTGTAACGGAATTTACTGGAAATAAAAAAGTTCACTGGGTTGGGCATTCCATGGGTGGCATGGTTGCCTACGCCTTTTGCCAGTTCTCTGTTGCGAAAAAAATCAAATCGGTTTCCGCCATCGCCGGCCCTGGAAATTTGACGCCCTTAAGACCTAAGCTTATGCCTCTTATTAATCTCATGTTCCTGGCAAAGCCTTTTCCCGTGTTGCACCAGTCTTTTTTTATAAAGCTTTACGCGCCTTTGGCTGTATTTCTTAAAAGGAATTATTTCCTTCGGTTCCTTTTCAACAGCAAGGTGATGCAATTATCCGCAATGAAAAAAGCCGCCGCGAACCTCATTTCCGATGTGCCTTTCAAATTGCTTTTTCAGTTTGGCCAATGGGTGAAGTTTGGCGACATGTTTTCCCTGGAGGGATACAGTTACAGAGCCAATTTCCACAAAATAAAAAAGCCCTTTCTTTTTATCAGCGGGGAGAAGGATGTCCTTGCCGGCTTTCAAACGGTGGAGGAAGTGTATAAAAAAATCAGCAGTAAAGATAAAAAACATGTACACTTTTCCTCTAAAAGCGGCACCACCGACTATGGCCATGGCGACATCGTCATATCAGACGCGGCAAGGCTTGAAGTATACCCGGTAGTGATAAACTGGATCGAGGAACACAAATAGCATGGCAAAAAAAACAAAAAGCATAAGAGGATCAAGGAAAAACATAGAAGCCCAGCGGGATCATTTCAGGCACATCATCTTACTGGAGGAGAAAAATCTTTCCCAGAGAGCCGCAAGAGATAAGGACGCCATCCGCAAACATCCCCTCTCTTTTGAATGTTTAAGGCCGAATTTCTGGAGAGATTCGGACCGGATATTGCACTCCTTCGCT